>NZ_CALIWN010000066.1:0-53118 GCF_938046485.1 uncultured Aggregatibacter sp.
GATTTCGTGCAACAAGTTGCACGCTACAATAGGATCCGCGTATTCTGACGGAATGAGATAATTTCCACTGTGCGACCATAAATACCCACCATGACGTTTGAAGCAACACTTAAATCAGGTCAGGCAAATAAGATGACAATGTCGGATAGCGGAATTGAAAGCCTTGCGCAAGTAAATGTTGAGGCTGAATATGCTGGCTGTCCAGTAATAGCGAGGCGCGTTCCCCAAGAAGACATTTCAACATCAATGCCGGTGCGGCAAAGGGCTGTTGAGGACGTTTGATCGCACGTCCTAGCATAGTGTGAAAGTCTTTTTGACGAATGGCGTGTGGCGCAACGAGATTAAATACGCCTTGGCAAGCATCCTGTTCGAGTAAAAATAACATCGCGTTTACCATATCCTCAAGGGCGATCCACGCCCAATATTGCTGCCCGGAACCTAGTTTCGCACCGAGACAACAAGAATAGAGCGGCAGCATTTTAGCCAATGCCCCGCCTTGTTTGCCAAGGACCATGCCGGTTCGCATAATACAAACGCGCGTGCGAGCCTGTAATGCCGCTGCTTCCCAAGCTTGGCATAATTCACCGATAAAGTTTGTTGCCGGTGCGCTTCCCTCATGTAAAACCTGCTCTTGACCATCGCCATAATAACCGGTCGCGGAACCGGAGATAAAACAAGGTGGTGTCGTACTGCGATTAATTAAGTCCGCGAGTTGTTGCGTTAAAGCAACGCGACTGTCTTTTAGGCGGCGTTTTTGTTCATCCGTCCAACGACGGTGAAAAATCGGTTCACCGGCCAGATTAATGACGGCATCAAACTGATCTAAATGTTGAAAATAATCTAGCGTATTAATGTATTCGATATTGGGAGAAGAGGGGAGTTTGGCTTGCGCAGTTGAAATATCGCGCACGAATGCGGTGAGGTGATGATTTCGCGCCAAAAGTTGCGGCACGAGGGCTGTGCCAATAAAGCCGGTTGCACCGGTAATAAGAATTCTCATAAGCGTCTAAATGGATTCATTTGAATGATCAAATAATGCCTGTATTTTGGCAAATAATCGATGAATGTCGGTATCGCGGGTTGGGGTGACAAAAATGGTATCGTCCCCGGCAATATTGCCTAAAATACCTTCGGCTTTGCTGATCGAATCCAATAAACGAGCAATGAGTTGTGCCGCGCCGGGGCTGGTATGAATCACAATCAACATATTGTTATGATCAATATCCAACACCAAATCTTTCAGTGAACTGGCGGCTTGTGGCACGGTGAGATCAGTGGGAAGGCAATACACCATTTCCATGCGAGTATTACGCGTGCGTACCGCCCCGACTTTGGTGAGCATTCGGGAGACTTTCGATTGATTGATCGAATGAAATCCGAGTTTTTGCAATTCAGTCACAATTTCGCTCTGCGAGCCGAATTTTTCTTGACGCAATAAGTCTTTAAACGCCTGTAGAAGCGAGTTAGGTTTGTTAAGCATACGAATTCCAGCAAGATAAATATAAACGGATTTTGCATAAAAATTATCTTTTTAGCAAATCATTCTTTATTTTGCGTGGCAAGTCTTAATGCTGCAACGTCTCAAAAATCTTTTCTGCCAGGGCTTTTGAAATGCCGGGGACGGAGGCAATTTCATCGAGGGTGGCGTTTTTAACGCCTTGTAAGCCGCCGAGGTATTTGAGGAGCGCTTGGCGGCGTTTGGCGCCTACGCCTTCGATGCTTTCTAAGCCGCTTTGGGTGAAATGTTGTTGGCGTTTCTTACGGTGTCCGCTGATGGCGTGATTGTGGCTTTCATCGCGGATATGTTGGATTAAATGGAGCGCGAGGCTGTCCGATGGTAAATGCAATTCTTTGTCCCATTTGCTTAAAATTAGGGTTTCCAAGCCGGCACGACGATCGACGCCTTTGGCAACACCAATTAAGTGCGGTCGGTTTTTATTCCATTTTACCTTGAGATTTTCAAACACCTGTAATGCACGATTGAGTTGCCCTTTGCCGCCGTCAATAAAAATAATGTCGGGGATTTTGTCTTCTTCTAGATCTTTGTCGTAGCGTTTTAACAGTGCCTGTTCCATGGCAGCGTAGTCATCGCCTTTGGTGATGCCGCTGATGTTAAAACGACGGTAATCGGATTTTAGCGGTCCGTCTTGATTGAACACCACGCAGGAAGCAATGGTTTGTTCGCCCATGGTGTGGCTGATGTCAAAACATTCCATGCGTTTGATAACATCAATGCCGAGTAACTCCTGCAGGGCGGCATAGCGATCATGTTGCAAGGTAGATTGTTTTAATTTGGTGACCAATGCTGCTTTGGCATTCATTTGGGCCAGCTGTAGGTATTTGCTTTTATCGCCTTTGGCATGATCTTGAATGGTAACTTTTCGCCCCGCTTGGTCGCTTAACAAAACTTCCAAATCCGCTTTTTCTTCCAGTTTTTGATCCACGATAATGGTGTTCGGAATGGTTCTGCCTTGGTGTGCCTGTAAATAAAATTGCCCAACAAAGGTTTCAGTGAGTTCTGCCAGATTGGTATTGCTTGGTACTTTCGGGAAGTAGCTACGATTTCCTAAAATCTTACCTTGACGTATAAACAACACCTGAACGCAAGCCACACCAAGTTGGTAGGCGATGGCGATAATATCAATATCATCATGGCGATCGTTGGCGACAAATTGTTTTTCAATTACCGCGCGCACCGCCTGAATTTGATCGCGAATCCGTGCCGCCTCTTCAAAATTCAGTTGCTGACTTGCCTGTTCCATTTGTTTGACTAAATGATCCAACACTTGTTGATCTTTGCCCTGTAAGAACAAGCGGGCAAAATTTACCTGCTGCGCATAGGCTTCGTCTGTCACATAACCTTTTACGCAGGGGGCAAGGCAACGCCCGATTTGATATTGCAAACAAGGGCGAGAGCGGTTGTTATACACGGAGTTTTCACATTGCCGAATAGGGAACAGTTTTTGCAACAAAGACAAGGTCTCACGCACTGCGCCGGCATTGGGATAAGGGCCGAAATATTCCCCCTGGATTTTTTTCGAGCCGCGATAAGACGTAATACGAGGATGCGTTTCTTTGGTTAATAAAATATATGGATAGGATTTATCATCCCGTAGCAACACGTTATAACGCGGTTGATAGGTTTTGATGTAATTGTGCTCAAGCAGGAGTGCTTCTGTTTCCGAGGTGGTAATCGTGGTTTCAATATGATGAATTGACGCCACCAATGCTTCCGTTTTTTTGCTGTTTAACTGCTTACGAAAATAACTGGATAAGCGTTTTTTCAGATCTTTCGCCTTGCCTACATAAATCACCGTGTTGCTATCGTCATACATACGATAAACGCCCGGTAAGTGCGGTACGTTAGCGAGGAATTTTTTGGCGTCAAAAGTCATCATGAATAATTAAGTTGGATTTTATATTGAAATGATTTTAAACATTATCGTCTTTGCTTTTTTAAAGCAAATTCCCCTCTTTAGTAAAGAGGGGTTAGGGGAGATTTGTTATTCCTGATAGCAACACAAAATTGTAAATTACTTAATTGCGTTGAGAAATACATTATTTTTTCCGTTAATTCCGTCTGTCAAATCTCCCCCAGCCCCTCTTTTCTAAAGAGGGGGATGTCTTCTTTAATGCGATTTCTTCGCTAAAATCGACCGCACTTTTTCCAAATCTTCGGCGGTATCCACACCCACAGTCGGCACTTCTTTGGCGAGTTCTACATGAATTTTTTCGCCGTTCCAAAGCACGCGTAACTGTTCCAGTTTTTCGATGTGTTCTAATGCGGTCGGTTGCCATTGCACATATTGTTTTATGAAACCGGCGCGATAAGCATAAATCCCAATATGGCGTAGGTATTGTGTGTTCAGTTGCAATTTTGCTACGTCGTTCATTTGCGCAAATTGATCGCGATCCCAAGGAATCACGGCGCGAGAGAAATAAAGCACATAGCCGTCTTTATCCGTTAGCACTTTCACCACGTTGGGATTAAATAATTCTTCAGGCTCGTCGATATTAACCGCAAGGCTTGCCATGTTGACAGGGTATTTAGCGAGATTTTCTGCCACTTGTTTGACGATCGCCGGCGGAATAAGCGGTTCATCGCCTTGAATGTTTACGATGATTTCGTTGTCGGGAATCACCAGTTTTTCAACCACTTCCGCCAAGCGTTCTGTGCCGGAGTTGTGGCTTTCTGCCGTCATGCACACTTCCGCACCAAAATTTTTAGCCGCGGTTGCCACCTGTTCATTGTCGGTCGCGATAATGATTCGGCTGGCGCCGGATTGCTTAGCTTGTTCAAAAACATGTTGAATCATCGGTTTGCCGGCAATGTCTGCTAACGGTTTGCCCGGCAGACGGCTGGAGGCGTAACGGGCGGGAATGATTACGGTGAATTGGGTCATGTTATTGTTCCTCTGATTGGCTTAATGTTTCTGCCTGTTCTGCTAATAATATCGGAATACCGTTTTTGATCGGGTAGGCAAGCTTTTCAACGCGGCAAATTAAACGTTGATGTTGCTCATCGTATTCCAAATGTCCATGGCAAGTTGGGCAAGCCAGGATATCCAATAATTGTTTGTTCATGGTATTTTACTTTGATTTTGGACCGCACTTTTGCACGATTTTTTGAATCAGTTGCTGCATTTTAGTCCCTTGGATTTCCGTGGTTACCGGCACATACCACCAATTTTCTTGCGCAAAGGCGAGACACTTCACCGCATCTTTTTCGGTCATGAAGAGCGGTTGATTTTTATCGAATTTATCAAACAAAGAGGCGGTAAAAGCCTGATGATCTTGGAAGGCTTGGGTTTCGCTTAAGGTGATTCCCTGTTGTTCTAACATTGCAAAAAAGCGTGGCGGATTGCCGATGCCGGCAATAGCCGTGGCGTGGTTAAACTCATTTAACGGACGTCGCACATTGGTCACCAAATTGACGGCGTATTGTGGTTTTAAGTACATCACCGCATCGCTGTATTGATTTTTTGCACCGTTGGTAATAATGAAATCGACGGATTGTAAACGGCTTGGCAATTCGCGTAACGGGCCTGCCGGCAACAAGAAACCGTTGCCTAGACCACGCTGAGCATCCATGATCACAATTTCAATATCACGCTGTAATTTGTAGTGTTGTAAGCCGTCATCGCTAATGATGACATCACAAGGCGCATGTTGTAATAGACATTCGATGGCTTGTTGACGATTAGGGGAAATGCAAACCGGGGCTTGGGTCCGTGTGGCAATTAAAACCGGCTCATCACCGGCTTGCACCGGATCACTGCTCGGCGTAACCAACAAAGGATAGGTTTTCGTTTGGCTACCATAACCACGGGAAATCACCCCAACATTCAGACCGCACTTGCGGAATTCCTCAACTAACCAAATCACCGCAGGTGTTTTTCCGTTTCCGCCCACAGACAAATTACCAACGACCACAACGGGAACTGGTGCGCGATAGGATGTTAAGACATGAAAGCGAAAGAGCGCTCGACGAAGAGTACTAATCAGCCAAAATAACAAGGAGAAAGGGCAGAGTAGCCATGTGATCCACGAACGGGAATACCAAAACTGCATACTTTCTCCTTAGGTTAATTATTGACTGAACTGCATGCTGTGTAATTGTTTATATGCACCGCCTTGTGCCAATAGGGCTTGGTGGTTGCCGTGTTCTTTAATTTGTCCGTTTTCAATGACAAGAATTTCGTCCGCTTTTTCAATGGTGGATAAACGATGCGCGATCACCAAAACGGTACGATCTTTTTGAATTTCTTCCAATGCGGCTTGAATCGCACGCTCGGATTCCGTATCTAAAGCGGAGGTCGCTTCATCTAAAATTAACACCGGTGAATTACGCAATAACGCACGGGCAATAGCTAAACGTTGGCGTTGACCGCCGGATAAGCTGGCGCCATTTTCGCCGATAACGGTATCTAAACCATTTTCTAAATGGTCGATAAATTCCATGGCATGAGCCGCTTTTGCTGCGTTGATGATTTCTTCACGGCTATATTTATCTTTCGCTGCATAAGCGATGTTATTGGCGATGGTATCGTTGAATAAGTGCACTTGTTGGGAGACAACGGCGCAATTTTCGCGTAAATCCGATAGGCGATAATCTTGAATATTCACGCCGTCTAATAGAATTTCACCTTGAGTCACATCATAGAAGCGGGTCACTAAATTCGCGATGGTAGATTTACCGGAACCGGAACGCCCCACCAATGCCACCGTTTTGCCATGAGGAATGTGGAAAGAAATATTATCCAAGGCAAGTTCTTCTTTGCCCTCATAGCGAAAGGTGACATTTTTAAATTCAAGGTCGCCTTTCACATTGTCTGCTTTATGCGTGCCGGTATCTTTTTCCGTTTCCATATCCAAAATGCCGAACAAGGTTTGACAGGCTGCCATACCGCGTTGGAATTGGGCGTTGACGTTCGTTAAGGATTTTAACGGGCGCATTAAGGCAAGCATGGAAGAGAAAACAACGGTAAATGTGCCCGCACTTAAGTTTTGATCCATGATAGAAGGAAAACTCGCGAGGTATAACACGGCGGCAAGGGCAAAGGAGGCAATGATTTGCACAACAGGATCGGCAATGGCATCGGCCGCCGCCATTTTCATGCCTTTACGGCGCATATCGTTGCTCACTTGATTGAAGCGTTCTTCCTCGATAACTTGCCCGCCGAAAGACAGCACCACTTTATGCCCTTTTAACATTTGCTCTGTGGTGGAGGTTAAATCACCCATGGAGTTTTGCATATTACGGCTAAGATTACGGAATTTCTTCGACACTAAACTGATCAACACGCCAATAATCGGGCCGATAATCAGCAACACAACCGACAGTTGCCAGCTGGTATAAAGCATGATGCCCAATAGGGAAATCAAATATACGCCTTCGCGCACAATGGTCACCAAGGAACCTGAAGAGGCGTTGGCGATCACCTCAGAATCATAAGTGATGCGGGAAAGCAGTTTTCCGGTCGCATTTTTATCAAAAAAACCGACCGGCATAAACATTAAGTGTTTAAATAAACGGCGACGCATGGTCATCACCACTTTGCCGGATACCCACGCTAAACAATAGTTAGAAATAAAACCGGAAATACCGCGAAAAATGATCAGCAATACCACAAAAACCGACATTTGCTGTAAGAAATAGGCATCTGCCTTGCCAAAGCCTTCATCTAACAAGGGTTTAAGTAAGAAAATTAAACCGGAATCGGTTAACGCATTGAGCACCAATGCAATGCCGGCGGCAATAAGACCGGTTTTATAAGGGCTAATGGTCGGCCATAATCGTTTGAAGGTTTGCAGGGTAGAAAGATCTTGATCTTGCGTCATAATATCTGTCGTTGGGTCAAAAATAATGGCGCATTGTACCTTTATTTGCCCTTCAAGCCAATTAATCTGCGATACCATGGCGAAAATTCCGCCCGTGCCGTTTGAATTTTGATGTCATTTTTTTCAAATAATAAGCGGATTTGTCCGTCTTCTGCCGTGTTATAAAGTTGAGCATGATGTTGTGTTAATCGGTCAACAACCGTTTGATGGGGAAAATGCCAAGGATTCCAACGGCTACTGGAAATTAGCGCAATATCTGGTTGAATGTGGCGCACTAATGCCTCTCCTGTCGAGGTTTTACTGCCGTGGTGTCCCACTTGTAGTATGTGGATTTTATCTAGCTTGGGTAAAATGTTGTATTCCACGCTGAGATCGGCATCGCCTGTCAGTAAAATATTGTGTTTGCCGTCAGTTAAGAGCAGCGTACAGGAATCGGGATTTTCCGCACGGGGCACGATGTTATCGGGGGAGAGTACGGTTAAGCGCAAGCCCTGCCATGCCCATTGTTTGCCGGCAAGGCAAAAAGTGCGGTCGTTTTCTGCTGTGTTTTTTTCGCCATAGCGTTTTTGCGACGCGGTGGTCAGTTGAATGTCGGGATAAGCGGCCAACATCGCGCGAGCACCGCCCGAATGATCGTTGTCATCATGGCTTAAAATCAGCCATTCCAACTGAATGCCGTGTCGCTGTAAATAAGGCAGAATTTCTAACTGCGCCATACTGCCGCTTTCCCAACTTGAGCCGGTGTCGTATAGCACGCCTTTGCCATCTTTCACGATCAAGGTGGCTAACCCTTGGCCGACATCTAAGGTATCCAATTGCCAATTTGGGCGGGAAAGGTAGTGGTGCGCTAATGTAGTACTGCAAAAAACAATCAATCCGCAACCTAACCCGTAAATTGCCTTTTGTAACGGCAAACTCAATGTGCGTTCAGCAGCGAGGTGAAATCCCTTTAAACGAGTGAGTTTTGCTAATTCCAATGTAGAAGAAAGGGGTTTCTGGGGTTTATAAACGTAATGCAGTAAACCTAAAAACAGACAGGTTAAAACAAGCGTAATCCATAAACTGTGGGGAAGAGAAATAGCCAGCCAATGATCCTGCAACGGGGCTAAAAGTGCGGTGATTTTTTCTGCCAGATCATTGGCAAGCCACCAGGTGTTCCAACTGCCTTGTGTGAGCACAGCAAACAGCACCAACGGCACTAAAATGAAGCTATAAAGTGGCACGGCAATAAGATTGGCAATAAAACTGTTTAAGGAAATGCCGTTAAAAAAGAACAATTGAATCGGCGTGAATAACCAAAGCAAACCGAGTTGCAAATGAAATAAACCGAAAACGTACCGCACTTTTCGCCAAGGGGAACTCGTGAGTGGTTTGCCGCGCCAGTGTAATAAGGAGAGTGGGAAACATTGATACCAAATAATCAAACAGGTGACCGCGCCCACGGATAGCCAAAAACTGGTGGAAAGCAACATGAGCGGATCGATAAAAATCAGTAGTGCGACCACTCGTAATAACAGTTGCCACACCGTCCAATGCAGTCTTAAATGCTGAATAGCGTAGAGCAAAGCGAGGGCAATGATGGCGCGTAGCGTGGGGATTGCCAGACCTGCAAGTTGACTATAAAGCAGGGCTAACATGAAGCCGCAGAAAATCGGAAAGGTTGGGGTGATGTAATGGGTTGGAAACGTAAATTGGAGTAAGCGTGCCAAGGCAAAGCCTAACATCATCGCCAAGCCGATATGTAATCCTGAAATCGCGATCAAGTGCGCTGTGTTAGTTTTTTGATAAATTTGCCATGTGGCGTTTTTAAGCCATGCCCGTTCGCCAAAACCAAGCGCTAATAATAACCCTTGTTGAGATAACAGTTCTGTTTGCTTGAGCGCATGATGAAGTGCGTTTTGCCTCCATGAAAAAACGTGATCTATTTTGACCGCACTTTTCACTTCTGCCCACGCAGTGATGCGTTTACTAAAGTACCATTGTTGGCGATCAAAGCCGTGCATATTTAAACGAGAAGAAAGGGGGCGCAGACGTAAATCTCCTGCATAGCGCTCACCAATTTTTACTTTGTGTGGCGCTTTCCATTGCGCATAAATTCGCTGTTCCGGCAAATGCTCAGCGAGTTTGGCGACAATGACCAGTGTTTGAAAATCTTGTTGATGTAATATTTCTTGCACGGTGAATTCGGTGTGAAGGGGGGTCGGCAGATGGGCGATATTATCCGCTTGTTGAAGAAGTGACAGGGCAGGGTAATGCACATAAATCAGTTGCCCTAAACACAATAAACAATAGGCAAGGAAGGTGGATAAACGCGTTAATTTAAGGCGATAACACAGTAACATTATAAGTAATATCGGAAATGCGATATAGGCACCCATTTCCCATGATAAAAGCCAATTATCCGGTAAAACGAGCAGTGTTAATCCGCTGAAAATCAGGCAACCGGCGAATTTATCCAATGAAATAGTCACGTTTTTAACCGCACTTTATTATTTAACTCAAGGCGTAATATGAAAGAAAACCGAGGTGCGAGATAAACCGGTGAATCAATAATGCGTGCAAGATCGCAAATTTAGAAAAATTAAGGTAAAAACGATGAAATGAAACGTAAATTTATTTGATCATTTGAGGAAGTTCTGTTATTTATTACGCCTTTCAAAAACTAGGGTCTGTTTTAATTTTGGTGTTACTTTGATAATCCGCAAAAGCAACACAGATAAGTGGCGTTTTAGACGTGTTAAATGGATGCGTTTTTTATTAGGAGATACAAATGAGTAAAGCGTCTTTGAGCTTATTAGCGTTAGCCGGTGTTGAGCCGTACAAAGAGAAAAAAGGCGAAGAGTATATGAATGAGCAGCAAGTGCTGCATTTCAGAAAAATCCTTCAAGCTTGGCATGATCAAATTAGAGATGAAGCGTCTCGAACTGTCGCGCATATGCAAGATGAGGCGTCTAATTTTCCGGATCCCTCTGATAGAGCAACGCAAGAAGAGGAATTTAGCTTGGAATTGCGTACTCGCGATCGTGAGCGTAAATTAATGAAAAAAATCGAAAGTACCTTAAAAAAATTAGATAACGACGATTTTGGTTATTGCGAATCTTGTGGCGTAGAAATCGGGATTAAACGCTTAGAGGCGCGCCCAACGGCAGATTTGTGTATCGACTGTAAAACCTTAGCGGAAATTCGCGAAAAACAAATGGTCGGTTAATTCGACTCAAAACAGATAAAAGTGCGGTCAAAAAACACCTTATTTTTCGACCGCACTTTCACGTTATTTTCTGATAAACGGAGATGTCTTATTTTTACCTATATTAAAAATCTTTTGAGTAAGAAAAGCCAAAAACATTCGGCTACTCAACATGATGTTAAAACCTCACCTAAAAGACCCTCTATCACAGTGACTGAACCTGTAAAAAACAAGGTTCAGGGTTCATCCCACAATAAAAGAAATACCCCTAAAACAGATTGCAAACATAGTATTAAGGCATCCGTGCATGGCATTACGCCGCGCATGTTTAATCGTAATGCATTAACGGTGGTGGAAAAATTACAACGCCAAGGGTATGAAGCCTATGTGGTCGGCGGTTGTTTGCGTGACTTATTGTTGGGTAAAAAACCAAAAGATTTTGATGTGGCGACCAATGCGCGTCCGGAACAAATTCAAGCGGTTTTTCAACGTCAATGCCGTTTGGTTGGGCGACGTTTCCGTTTGGCGCACGTGATGTTTGGTCGTGAGATTATTGAAGTGGCGACATTTCGCGCCGGCCATGCGGAGCATCATAATGAGAAACTTGCCAAGCAAAGCGAAGAGGGCATGCTGTTACGTGACAATGTGTATGGCACCTTAGAGCAAGATGCGGAACGCCGTGATTTCAGCGTAAACGCGCTGTATTACAATCCACAAGACAACACGTTGAAAGATTATTTCAACGGCATTGACGATTTAAAAAATGGAAAGTTGCGTTTAATTGGTGATCCGGTTACCCGTTATCAGGAAGATCCGGTGCGGATGTTGCGTTCTATTCGCTTTATGGCGAAATTGGATATGTTCTTGGATAAACCCAGTGATGCGCCGATTAAATCCCTTGCCCATTTGCTCAAAAATATTCCACCGGCACGTTTATTTGAAGAAAGCTTGAAGCTATTGCAAAGTGGCTACGGTGTCAAAACTTATCGGCTATTACGTCAATACGGTTTGTTTGAGCCACTTTTCCCATTATTAACGCCCTATTTTACCGAGTATGAAGATAGCATGACGGAAAAAATGATTTTGCGTGCGCTAACTTCAACGGATGAGCGCGTGGCGGACAAACTCCCCATCAATCCGGCATTTTTATTTGCCGCCTTTTTTTGGTATCCCTTACGCGAACGGGTTGAGGTGTTAAAAAATGAAGGGGGGCTGAATAATTACGATGCTTATGCGTTAGCCTCAAATGATGTACTTGAGCAATTGTGTAAAAGTTTAGCCGTACCGCGTCGCCATACGGCCGTTATTCGTGAAATTTGGTTATTGCAATTACAGTTTTTAAAACGTACGCCAAAATCTGTACAACGTGCCATTGAGCAAGCAAAATTCCGTGCCGGCTTTGATTTATTGGTTATACGCGCAGAAATTGAGGGTGGTGAAGCGGTGGAATTGGCGGCATGGTGGCATGAATACCAATTTAGCAACGAAAGCCAACGACAAGATTTGGTAAAAGAGTTACCGAGTCAGCCTAAAAAACGGAAATATCATCGTCGTAAGCGACATCATTCTGCGAAAAAGGTGAGTCATGAATAAGGTGTATATTGCCTTAGGGAGTAATCTTGATCATCCTCAGGCGCAACTGACAGCCGCATTGCAGGCGTTAAATGAGCTTTCTGATTCAAGATTAACGGCGGTGAGTTCTTTTTATCAAAGTAAGCCACTTGGGCCACAAGATCAGCCGGATTATGTGAATGCGGTTGCCTGTTTGGAAACCTCACTTGCGCCGCTGGCATTGTTGGATGAATTGCAACGCATTGAACATGAACAAGGGCGTGTTCGTTTGCGCCGTTGGGGAGAGCGTACATTAGATTTGGATATTCTGCTTTACGCTGATCACATTATTCAGTCTGAACGCCTTATCGTGCCGCATTATGATATGCATCAGCGCGAGTTTGTGATCATTCCATTGGTCGAGATCGCCCCGCATCTTCTGTTGCCAAATGGACAATCAATCCAAACGCTTGCGCAGAAATTTGCGGATCATCATATGGTGATTGTGAAACACAAAAATGAAATTCACCTCGAAAATTGACCGCACTTAAATACTTAAATCAAAGGCAAATAAAAAGGTGCGTCATGCACCTTTTTGTCATATAAGAATTGTAGCGTGCAACTTGTTGCACGAAATCGTGAATGCCCGAAAGGGTTAAATAACGTTCCCTTGAATGTTAATTTAAGTAATTAAAAACTTTGACAACTTTGGTTACACCCGAAACATTACGCGCAATTTCCGCGGCAGCATTGCCCTGATCTTGGGTTACATTGCCCATGAGAAAGGCTTCATTATTTTCTGTTACCACTTTGATGTCACTGGTTTTCACTTTGGAATCAACAAGCATTTTGGATTTAATTTGGCTGGTAATCCAAGCATCTTTGCTCATTTGAGTAAAACTGACTTTTTCTCCTACACGAACTTCATTATAAACATCGTTGACGTTTTGTACGCCTTTGGCTAATCCTGTGGCAACGTCGCGCAAACTTTCATTTGGTATTTGACCAGTTAATAAGATACGACCACTATACGCAGTGACACTAATACGCGCTTCCGATTTAATTTGAGGATCTTTTTTGATGGCGGAATAGACGCGTTGTTCTAACGTTTCATCGTCAATTTGCGTTCCCATGGTGCGAGGATCGGTGGCAACTTTTGTCGCACCGGCAACCGCAGCACCACCAATCGCGGCGGCAACACAACCTTGTAGTAAGCAGGCTGTCGTTAACACAAGAACCAGTTTTTTTAATGGACTTGTTAGCATCATTGTCTCCTTTGTCTGTGTGGTAATTATGCGCTAGTGTGGCTTGAATGGACGGTTTTTGTCAAGCTATGAATGAGAAAAGAGTTTAAAATCAATAAGTTCACAAATACTGTTAATAATAAATAAGTGATTTTCCAACAATCGGCTTTCTTTTGCGCTTGGCACCGCGATGTGTAAATCATTTTCGGTCAAAATGCCTTGAATATGATCGTGGCTACTGCCGGTTAAAACAAGAGTTGTGATGTCTTTATTAACCGCATGCGTAATAATATTAAGCACGTTCTTTTCATTACCTAAAGGCGCGAATGCCACCAGCATATCGCATTTTTGCGCAGTGGCGTTAAATTGGTGTTGATATAATTTTTCTAAGGCTAGATCAGAAATAAAGGTAGAACTGACCGCACTATCTAAGCTCAATAAAACAGAAGGAAAGCTCGGGCGTTTTAATTCGTAACGATTTAATAAATTCGCCACTAAGCATTGGGCATTAATATAAGAACGCCCCTCTCCGCACACAATCACTTTATTGCCTTGCAAGAGACAGCTGATCATGCGTTGTGCCGCCTCGACAATTTGTGTACTTAACAGGCTTTTGGCGTAAATATGAGTTTTAATATTTTCCTCATATAAATCATTGAGTTTATTTAGCATAGTGATTAATCAAGAAAGTTGGGGATCCATTGGATATCTTGGTCGGTTTTGCCGAAAGCGACTAAGTCAAAACGGCAGTCTGTATCTTCTAAACTTTGTTTCCGCTGTGCCAACCAAAGTGCAGCAGCATCCATCCAACGCTGTTGTTTTTTCCAATCCACACTGTCTATGGCAGAGCCGAAGTGATCGTTTTTACGTTGGCGGACTTCGACAAACACGATAGTGTCTTGATCTAACATGACGAGATCTAATTCACCGCATTTGAAATTCTGATTGGCTGCGAGAAAAGTTAAGCCTTGAGATTCTAAAAAGAGGCGAGCTTTGTGTTCAAATCTCGCCCCCTGTTGACGTTTTAGAGAAAACATTTTTAACTTAGTTTAATACTTGAATGCCACCATTTTGATATTGGAACCAAGTCATATCACGTTCGATATTGCAGTTCGGACCTGCGCTTAATTTACCGGTTAAACCGTCAATTTGATAACCCGGCACTTGGCGTAGTTCATTGAAATGACTAATTAACAACCAAGCGTCAGCTCCCATGGCGTATAAACGCATTAACGAGTAGTCGCCGTTAGTATTGGTGGCAATTTTTTGATATTGCGCAGAATCCGTGTCTTTGAAGAACGGAATATCACTAAATTGTAGCCCGTTCATTAACAAGCGGTATTCTGGTCCGTTATTGGAGGAGTTGCTGCGTGAGCTGGCATACAATTTGATATTGCTGCCGCTATTATCAATCACCGATTTTACATCAGCCAATTCTTCACTTTTTGCAACAACATAAAGGCCTTGTACGTTTTGGCCTTGTAACGCGACACCGACATCACCGGTTTGGTTGTAATATTTAATATTCGCATCAGTACCGGAAAGTTGTTGCCAACGAATGTTAAATGCTGTCGCAGTACGTTGTCCTAAATCGTTTTGTGGCACCGCAACCATTGGCACTTGAATGCCATCTTTCCACATTTTATTGGCTGCGGATTCGGCTTCATCTTCAGGAGATAAGCCATAATAGCAAACTTGACCAATAGCACGGGCATTTGGTGTAGAGTTCAATGCAAGAACGTCCATGCCTTGAATAGCAGACGGATTATTTAATACGCTATCTACGTTTTGTTTTAGCAAAGGTCCGATAATCGCACGAACACCGGCTTGTTTAGCTTGCGCAATAATATCGTTGATAGGGGTCGCAACGGTATCATAAACCTGCACTTGAACAGCGGTATTGTCGCCTTTGGCTGCATCAAAACCGGATTTAATGGTGTTACCGAGAATTTGACCATTACCGCTTAGCGGTAAAAGCAAGGCGACTTGAGAAAGTGATGTTTGTTGGAAATTGAATAAGCCTTGTAATTCCGTTGGGAATAAATAAGACGCAGAGTGATTCGGATAAGCCGATTTCCAATTTTGCAAAGCTTGGCTTAATTGGGTTGGCTGACTTAAATTATCATTATAAGCACGGGCGAGCGCCAACCAGCCGGCTAAGGCTAAATTGCCCTCATCCGGCGTACTATTTAATAAACCGCGATTCGCTTGACGTAATAACGCCCAAGTGCGGTCATTATTTTCTTGTTTTCGAGGTACATCGGTGAGCACTTGATCCATTTGAATACGTGCTTTCACCGCATCAATAATGGCATTTTTGTTTTCCGCTATGCGCGCTTTCACCGCGTAATAACGACCAACCTGGGAACTGCTTAATTGCGTTAAATCCACACGGCGTAATAAATCTTCAGCGTGTTGATTGTTACCTTGTACGGCAGCGATATGCGCTTCAATAAGTGATTTATCCAATAATTGATCTGGATTGAGTGTGCTTAATTCGTTTAATAGCGCTTGGGCTTGAGGCACTTTGTTTTCCGTCACGAGTACACGCGCGGCTAATAATTTGTAGGTTTGTTGATCTTCGATTTTTTGTGTTTGCCCAATTTTATTCATATAAAATTCAGAACTTGCATTCGCATCTTTTTTGAGTTCACTGGTGAAGCTATTCCCCATAAAATTGGCATTACAGCCGGCTAAAATTAGCGTGAACAAAAAAGGCATTAATCGATTTTTTAAATTAATGCGTTGTAATAGAATAGACATAATTACTCCATTGGTTAAACAATTGGAGCGATCTTACTTATCTCCCTAACTAAAAGCAAATAAAAGAAGTCTAAATGAGCAATTCAAACGGAACTTTATATATCGTCGCAACGCCTATTGGCAATTTACAAGATATTACACAACGTGCGCTGGAAACGTTTCAACAAGTCGATCTCATTGCAGCAGAAGATACCCGACACAGCGGTTTATTATTAGCCCATTACGGCATTAAAAAGCCGTTTTTTGCCTTACATGATCATAATGAACAGCAAAAAGCCGGTGCGTTAGTCGAAAAACTTTTACAAGGCGTGAATATTGCGTTGATTTCTGATGCCGGTACGCCATTAATCAGTGATCCCGGTTTTCATGTAGTGCGTCAATGCCGGCAAGCGGGGATTCAGGTTGTGCCATTGCCGGGTGCCTGTGCGGCGATTACGGCGTTATGTGCTTCGGGGATTGCCTCCGATCGTTTTTGTTTTGAAGGCTTCTTACCGGCAAAAAGCAAAGCCCGCGTGGATAAATTAAAAAACGTGGCAAAAGAAGACCGCACTTTGATTTTTTATGAATCCACACATCGCATTTTAGACAGTCTGGCGGATATGCAAAGTGTCTTTGGCAGCGAGCGTTATGTGGTGTTGGCGCGTGAAATTACCAAAACATGGGAAACAATCTATGGCGACAAATTAGCCGATTTAATCGCTTGGTTGGCGCAAGATCCGAATCGTACCAAAGGCGAAATGGTGGTTATTGTTGAAGGCGCGCCAAAGGAAGATGAAGCGGAAGCGATCTCTTCGCAAGCCATGCACGCGCTAACCTTAATTAGCCAAGAATTGCCGTTGAAAAAAGCCGCGGCCATTGTGGCGGAATTGTATGGCTACAAGAAAAATCAGCTTTATCAGTTTGGCTTGGAATTATTGCGTTAATACGTGCAAGCGATGTATTGGCAAGGTTAAGTTTGCGCAAGATGTCGCAACTTGGGCTCAAGTGAAAGTGCGGTGAAAATCTACCGCACTTTGCGATTAGATCATCGGTAAAAACGTCTCTCCCCAAGAGGTTTCGTCTAAAATTTTGCCAAAATGGCTTTCGATCAGGCGCTTGGTCACATCACTTTGCGGTGAAGTAAATAAAGAATAAGTGTCGCCATATTCAATCATCTTACCCTCTTCCATCACTAACACTTCATCGGCAATATGCTTGATGATGCCTAAATGTTGCCCCACATAAATATAGGTTAGTCCGAATTTTTCTTGTAACGATAACATTAAGTTGGTGAGCTGAGTTTTGACCGTTGCATCTAATGAACCAAGGGCATCGTCAATAATGATAATTTGCGGATCTAGAATTAACGCACGGGCAAGGGCAATACGCTGCTTCTGACTAATAGAGAGCGTATTGATTTTAATCGTCACGTGATCAGGGTGCATCCCGACTAAGGTTAAGATATCAAAAATTTTTTGAGTACGTTGCTGCTCATTAAGTGATGTGGTTAACAGCAACGGCGCATCGAGTATTTGACCAACATTAAGCCGCGGATTAAAGGCGGTATTAGGATCTTGGAAAACCATACGAATATGCTTGGCGCGGTAAGTATAATCACCAAAAATCAAGGGCTGATTTTGAAATAAGATTTTGCCTGAAGTGGGTTCAGTAATGCCGACAATCATTTTAGCCAACATGGATTTGCCTGAACCGTTACGCCCGATAATAGCCAATGTTTTGCCTGCATCCAAGGTAAAGCTCACATTTTCCACGGCATGAAAGTAACCGTCACCAAACAGGTCAAGATCTTTTTTGAAGGTTTTTGTCAGGTTTTCAACGTGTAGTAAGTGCATTTCGTTCTTTTATTCCTGCGTGTCATTGCTGAGCGTTAACGGCTGCGGCACCTCGGCTTCTTTTATTTTCTTTTCCCGTAAATTAATCGGAAAGTGGCAATAAAATTCATGTTGTTTCACCCGAAGTGCGGTCGGTTTCGTAATACATTTTTTTTGCGCAAAAGGACAACGTGGACCAAGGCGGCAACCCAGCGGCATTTCTTCAAGTAGCGGAACCGAGCCTTTTAACGTGCCTAACTGGCTCTTAAAAGGCAGCGGCTGCGTAAAATCGGGGATCGAATGTAGCAACGCTTGTGTGTAGGGATGATGAGGATTCTCTAAAATCGCTTCTCGGGGGCCGGACTCTGAATTTTGCCCACAGTAAAGCACCACAAACGCATCACACCATTCGCTAATGCTGTTGATGTCATTGCTGGCCAGCAGAATGGATGTGCCTTGGTTTTGATTCATGCTGGATAATAGCTTGAAAATTTGTACGCGCGTAATGGATTCCACGGAATTGGCCGGTTCATCAGCAATGAGCAAGCGCGGTTGATTTGCCACAGCAATGGCAATCATCACTTTTTGTCCTTCCCCTTCGGTTAACTCATGGGGATAACTGCGCATGATGTCTTTGTGTTCTTTAATGCCGACACGGTGCAATAATTCTATACCGCGGCGTTTTCGCCAACCGAATAAACGTTGCCACCAATGCCCTTTGAACGTCCATCCCGGAATGTTTTGAATCAGCTGCTTGCCGATTTTTTGGCTTGGATCGAGGCAGGTGAGCGGATCTTGGAAAACCATGGAAATTTCTTTGCCCACAATTTGGCGGCGTTGGGTCGGCGTGAGTTTGAGCAGTTCAACATCGTTAAAACGGAAACGATCGGCGGTAACAATCCAGGAATCTTTAAAGGCATTGCAAATGACTTTGGCAATTAAGCTTTTGCCGGAGCCGGATTCACCCACTAAGCCACAAATTTCGCCCTCGTTCAGTGTGAAACTGACGTTATCAACGATGCGAATTAATCCGTTTGACGTTTTAATATCAATCCGAAGATTGCGAATATCCAAAAGAACCATGATGACCTACTCGTAATATTTGGTAATGGCACGACATAATCCGTTAGAAAACATCAAGCCAATTAAAATACTGAAAATAATCGCAAAACCGGGAAGGAGTACCGTCCATGGCGCTAAATAAATCAATTCTAAAGAATCGCGGATCATTGCGCCCCATTCCGGTGCCGGGCGTTGAGCACCCAAGGCGATAAAGCTTAAGGCGCTAATATCCAAAATGGCGATCGTGAAGACGCGAGAGGTTTCTTGAATGTATTGCACGGCGATATTTGGCAAGATCGTGCTTTTCAATAAAGCCCATTTTGAGATACCGTCTAAGCGTAACATTAAGACATATTCTTTTTTTAATTCCAGTTGAATACTGCGGTAAATTTCATGCACAAAATACGGCAGCAGCGCTAAGGTAATGGCAAGCATCGCATTGAGCAAACCGGGTTCCATTAATGTCGCAATAATAATGGCGACGAGAAGGACGGGAATGGTAAGAAACGTATCTAATAAATGGCCTAAAATACGTGATTGTATTCCTTGTGACATCCCTGCCCAAATGCCTAATCCGCCGCCAAGAATTGCCGTTGTGATCATCACAATGAGTGATGCCCCCACAGTATAAGTACTTCCAACGATAATACGGCTTAGCACATCGCGACCAATATCGTCTGTGCCGAGGAAGTAAGCGATTTCTCCGTTTGCTGCCCAAGAGGGTGGCATTAATTCTTGTCCGATAAATTGCGTCTCTGCAGAATAAGGCGCAATGAACGGGCTCAAAAGTGCGGTCGAAATTAATAACAAAAGTGCGTAGAAACTAAAGAGCGCAATGCGATCTTGGCGGAACAGTGACCAAATGTGTTTTAGTGTGCCCGTTTCACGAAAGTCTTTTGGATCTTTACTTCGCATACCATCCCTTCTTATTTAACGGATCAGCAATGAAAATAAGCGTTTCCGAAAGAATTTTGATAAAAATAATACAAAGCCCGATAGTAATTATACCGGCAGAAAT
Organism: uncultured Aggregatibacter sp.; assembly: GCF_938046485.1. Lineage (NCBI taxonomy): Bacteria > Pseudomonadati > Pseudomonadota > Gammaproteobacteria > Pasteurellales > Pasteurellaceae > Aggregatibacter > uncultured Aggregatibacter sp. Next base: position 19,978 of record NZ_CALIWN010000066.1, read on the forward strand.
GCTGTTGTAATCCTGTTGTGTGACCGCATCAATTAGCCAACGCCCAATGCCCGGCCAGCCGAGGGTATTTTCAACCAGCATACATTGCGTGATGACCAAGGTGAACAGGCGAGTCATTTGTGGAATGAGTAAGGGCAACGTATTACGCAACACATATTTGCGCAATATGGTCAATTTTGACCACCCCCGAGTGGTGACGATTTTGACATAATTTTGTTGAAGCACGATTTCGGCACGTTGTTGCACCAAACGCACGATTTCCATCATAGGTAAAATGCTGAGAACTAACGTTGGCAGTGCCAAATGTTGTAAGACGTTTTGAATCATTTTAATGCGATACGGAGCATCAACAAACCAGACATCAATCAGTGGGAAACCGGTCAGCGGTTTGATTTCATAGAGGAGGTTATATTGCCCGATGGCGGAAATTTGCCAAGCGTTAATGGCGGAGAAATACAATAAAATCGGTGCTATCCAAAATACCGGCAAGGCGGTGCCAATAGCCGATAAAGTGCGGATCGTTTTTCCAATAAAATGCGTTTGATAGGCAGCACCCAGTATCCCAAGGGGAATGCCAAAAATAACGGCCAATAAAATCGCACAACAACATAACTCAAGTGTGGGCGGCAACACCGTAAGAATGGTGGATTTTAATGGATCACCGCCGTTATAACTGATGCCAAGGTCGCCGTGCATAAGACGGTTTAAATAGTGAATATACCCCTGATAAAAGTGTGGCGTAGCCAGTTCGGCATTCAATGGATCTTGCATCAAAATCACATAACTTAGCAAAGAGAGCATAAACGCCGTTAACAGCAGGAAAACACCTTGTCGAAGAAAAGAATGCAACATTATTTCTCTCCTTTACGCAATGATAATGTCGAGAAATTTAAACTGCCGAAAGGATTCATTTCAATATGGCGAACACGTGAATTTACCACCAGCACCCGCTTCATATTCGCCAATGGGACAATCGGCAGCTTGGAGAGAATAAGTTCTTGTGCTTGATTATAGGCGTGGGCACGCTCCCATAAATTAGGGCTGTCTAATGCTTTATCCATCAACTGATCAAAATCTTCATCACACCAATTGGAGAGGTTCGTCATTTCACTGGCCGAGTTACAGCTTAAGATAGGTCGCATAAAGCTATCAGGGTCGAGGTTTCCGGCTAACCAACCGGTTAAAATCATGTCGTAGTTTTCTGATTTTTTATTCAGCTGGTCGATGAGAAAAGTCCGCGTTACTGAACGAATCGTTACGTTCACCCCAACGTTATTTAAATCTTCTTTAATCAATTCTGCAGTTTTCAGTGGCGCCGGATTGTAAACCTGCTCTTCATTTAACACCCACATATTCAAATGGAGCTGTTTATCTTGTAAGACTTTCTTGGCTTCGCTCGGATTAAAATCATAAGCAAAATCTGGCGTATTTACGCTGGATGCCCAAGAAATATTCGGAATAATGTTATTCGCCACAGTTGCCGTATTGTGATAAATGGTTTTGATAATGCGTTGGCGATTAATGGCTTGTGCGATAGCACGGCGAACTTGTTCATCTTGAATGACAGCATTTTGAAAATTAAAGGCTAAATAGGCTAAATTCATGCCCTCCGCACTTTTGACATAATAGCGTTTGTCGTTTTCCTTCAATAAACCTAATTGGCTGACTTCAGGATAGGACGCAATTTGGCATTCGCCATTAAAAAATTTTACCAAGCGCCCGGTACGATCCGTGGATAAATCAATAATAATATTTTTAATTTTGGCGTCTTTTTTCCAATAATCCTCGTTTTTTTCTAACCGCACATATTGATTCCGGAAATAATTTTTGACTTTATATGGGCCGGTGCCGACTGGTAATAAATCAAGTTGCACCAAATTATCGTCCGCATTAAGTTGCACAGCATATTCTTGCGAGAAAATGATGGCATATTGGCTGGCTAAGTGAGACAAAATGGAGGCATCCGGTTTAAATAAGGTAATTTGCACGGTGTGCGGATTTAACGCTTTCACCGATTCGATTTTTTGATTTAACTTAATGCTTTCAAAATAAGGAAAACGCACTTTTTTCGCTTGTTCATGAAAAATGCGATATTGCGGATTTTTATAGTCCACCGCACTTTGTTCCAGCGTTGGCAAATAGGTTTCATAGCCTAGCACACGATTTAATGAAAATACCACATCATCGGCATTAAAATCGCGGGTCGGTTTAAACCAATCGGTATGATGAAATTTAATGCCTTTGCGCAGATAAATCGTAATAATCTTGCCGTCAGGTGAAATAGAATAAGATTGTGCCAAAATGGGCGTTGGAATCGCCGTATTGGATATCTCGAAAAGTTTATTATAAATCTGTTCAGTTACCACATTCATGCTTGTGCCGGCATCCGAGGTTTGCGGATTGAAGGAAAAACCGGAAGCGTGAGTGCAATAAATTAATCCGTTATCCGTCAGTTCTTCAGGCACGCGCGGTGCGGCAACAACCGTATTCACCATAAACGCGAACCAACAAACAGACATAACGAGTTTTTTATACCGCATAATAAACATGAGTTAAAAGATGAAAATAAACGCTAAATTTTAAGCTATATTCTGGGTATATTCTAGCGAATATACCCGTTCTTGAAATTTGCCACGATTTGCCTCGAAAAATGACCGCACTTTAAGCCGTGCTAAGACCGCCCAATCAGAGATTATTCTTGTTCATGCTGCTTTTTCAGCATTTCATCTTCATTTAATTTGAGTAATCGCGAAATGGCATTGCGGTAGGAAATCTCTAAGGATTCTCGGCTGGTGGCAATGACGCCTTGATCCACTAAAAATCCATCATTTACGTCATATACCCAACCGTGCAAGGACAGTTTTTTCCCGCTTTTCCACGCATTTTTAATGATGGATGTTCTTCCGAGGTTATAGACTTGTTCTGCCACGTTTAGTTTTGTGAGCATATCGGCTCGGCGTTCCGGTGATAAATTACCCAGTAAATGGCTGTGTTTAAACCAAATGTCACGAATATGTAATAACCAGTTGTTAATTAATCCTAAATCTTGATCATTCATGGCCGCATGGATCCCACCACAATTGGTATGCCCACAAATGATGATATGCTCGATATTTAAAACATCGACCGCATATTGCACAACGGATAAGCAGTTGAAATCAGTGTGAATGACTTGGTTTGCCACATTGCGGTGTACGAAGAGTTCGCCGGGTTCTAGGTTGGTTAATTTTTCTGCCGGTACACGGCTGTCTGAACAGCCAATCCATAAATAGTGCGGTTGTTGATGTTCGGCCAGTTCTTGAAAGTAGGTGGATTTTTCCTCTTTCATTTGTGTAGCCCATTGGTAGTTGTTTGCAAAGAGTTGTTCTATTCTTTTCATTCTTTTTTCTTCTCCTGTTTCTCAAAAGGCGCTTAGTATAGCGCAGATTATGCGTGGTGACGGAATAAAGTGATATTGGACGCGATGTTTTACAAAAGCGGGCTAAATAAGAAAAAGAGTTTTTCGATGATACGCTGATAAACGGAGCGCATGCTCCATGTAACATAATCGACTAATTCCGCGTTTTTAATATAACTTTCATGTAATAAAGAAATTTCGTTTGCAAATGCCGGATCTTCCACCACCATGGTGACTTCAAAATTCAGCAAGAAACTGCGCATATCCATGTTTACGGTGCCGACCAAGGCCAATCGGTTGTCGATCAACATACTTTTGGTATGCAGTAAACCCTTGTTGAAATTATAAATTTTCACGCCGGCAGCGAGTAAGTCATCGAAGAAGGTACGGCTTGCCCAATGCACCATGAGGGAGTCATTTTCTTTGGGTAGAATGATGGAAACTTCCACACCACGTAAAGCCGCAATACGCAAAGCTTCCGCAATATTATGGCTTGGCACAAAATAAGGCGAAGTGATCACAATGCTTTTACGCGCCGAGAAAATCGCAATCGACAGTGATTGCGCCATTAAATCATCAGGAAAACAAGGACCGGTGGCGAGAATTTGTACTGCATGAGAGTTGTTTTGTTCCAACGGCAAAAGCGGGCAATCAGGCACGTCTAACGGAAGTTTAACGCCGGTTTCAATTTCCCAATCCCATGCGTGTAAGCCGTTTAACACCGAAGATACCGGGCCGTTAATGCGCACCATAATGTCAATCCATTCGCCAACATTGCTATTTTTCTTGAAGAATTTCGGATCCACCATGTTCATGCTACCGGTGTAAGAAATTTGATTGTCGATGACAATAATCTTGCGATGCTGGCGTAAATCAATGCGATTAAAGAACATACGGAATAAATTCACGTGCAAGGTTTCCGTCACTTCAATGCCGTTATTACGCATGGCTTGGCATTCGGCGCTTTTTAAGAAAGGGCGGCTGCCTACCGAGTCCAACAATATATGAATTGCCACGCCACGTTGTCGAGCGTTGATTAATGCCTGTGTTACCTCATTCACCAAGCCTTGAGCAGACCAAATATAGAACACCATATTAATGGATTTTTCTGCCTGATTGATGTCATGAATGATGCTTCGCATAATGCTTTCGGGCGTATCCAAAATATGCAATTCATTGCCTAAAAGACAAGGCACGCCAAGGCGTTGATTGGCAAGATCAAAAATTGGGCGGTAGAGCAGGTTGGTTTGCGTATTGATCAAATTATCGCAATGAGAAAGGTGTTTGAACCAATCCATGTATTTAGGCTTGAGTTGCTCAAACATGGCAGCCCGATGTTTGCCGAGATTGATTTCACCAAAAATTAAATAGGCGATAATGCCCACCACAGGAAACACATAAATGACAATCAACCATGAGAGCATGGTCGGGACAGATTGTTTTTTTATTACTAAGCGTAAGGTGATGGTGATGGTGACTATCCAAACCAAAATGGGGATGATATAAGCGAGAATTTGTTCAATTGTCATAAAAAAATGAAAACCCTATAAAGGAACCGAGGTAAAAAAGACCAATAAAATAGGCGGTGCAATATTGGTAATAAAGCCAAAACTAAACGCCAATGGTAAGACTTCCACGCCACCGGCTTTTTGAATGATCGGCAACGTGCAATCAATGGCGGTGGCACCTGTGTAGCCTATTGCGGTGGAGCGGTAATGTTGCATAAATAACGGCACAATAAATAAACTCATCAATTCACGGGATAAATCATTAAAAAACGCAATGCTACCCCAAATCGGTCCCCATGCGTTGTTTAAGGTGACACTGGAAAGCGAATACCAGCCTAACCCTGAAGACACTGCAAGACCTTGCACAATAGGCACATTCAGTACTTGCGCACCGATAATGCCACCAAGTAGCGACGTTAAAACAAAAATGGCACCGGTTATCATGCCGCGTTGATTAAAAAACACGGAACGAATAGAAATACCGTTATTGCGTAATTGTATGCCGACGCAAAAAATCAACACGACTAACACATAAGTGCTGGAACCAAACGGCAGGTTCACCCAACCTTTGCCCCATAACCCGATAAAAAAGCCAACAATCACCACCAGACATAATTTTAACGAATCCAACACAATCCGCCAACGGGAGGGCATTTTCTCCGTTGTTTTAGCTAAAGGCTGTGGGGAAAGTTTGTCATAGATAAATAAACCGAGAAAGGTTAGCCCTTGAATGAAAACAATAAATGTCAGGGCATAAACACCAATTTGCGGCAATTGCTGTGCCAAATTATCTAATTGCCCAAGGGACACGCCCATAATGAACAAGATCATATACAACAGTAGCATGGTGATTTTGCCAAATTGTTGTAATATTTTTATATTTTTGATTTTAAAGGCGTAACCGATAAGCATCGGCACTAAAATAATGAGCAAACTTTCCAACATAATTGACGACAGCATGAAACGAGTATAGTGCGGAAAGTATAGCACTTTTCTGTTTTCTCACCTAATTGCAGGCAGTTTCCGTTGTTCCTTTTATGGTATCATTCAGCGCATCATTTCTTGAGGTTTTTCTGTCATGACGTTTCAAATTGTATTTCAGCATCCTGATTTTATTGTAATAAATAAACCTAACGGAATAAGCGTACATAAAGATGATGCCGATGTGGGGTTAACTCGGCTTGTGGCGCAGCAACTGGGGGTGCCACAGGTTTGGTTGGTTCATCGTTTGGACAAAGTGACGTCCGGCTTGTTGATATTGGCGCTAAACGAAAAGGCGGCTATGACGTTGTCGCGTAAGTTCGCCGAACATCAGATCCAGAAAACTTATTTAGCGCTAGCCACCCAAAAACCGAAGAAAAAGCAGGGCAGAATTAGCGGCGATATGCAAAAAGCCCGTCGTGGTGCGTGGAAACTCTGTCAAAGCAAAGAAAATCCCGCCATTACCGATTTTGTGTCGCACAGCTTGGCACCGAATTTGCGTTTATTCATTCTGTATCCCAAAACCGGTAAAACCCATCAGATTCGTGTTGCCATGAAAAGTTTGGGGAGTCCGATTTTAGGTGACGAATTATATGGCGGAGAGGTGGCGGACCGCACCTATTTGCACGCCTATCAATTATCATTTGACTATTTCGGCGAGGCGGTTCAAATTAACACTCGCCCCGAATTTAAAGATACACAAAAGTGCGGTGATTTTTTTCAACGTTTTTGGCATGACATTGAAAAACATCTTCACAGTGAAAACGAAAAAACACTTTAAAAAGTGACCGCACTTTTGGCGCTACTAATCAAGGAATGTTGTCAATGCCGAAAAAACTCACAGCCACTTCATATCAAAAAGCCATTATTTGCATGGTGTTGGCTTATATCAGCATCGCTTTAATGGGCGTGTTTGTAAAATATGCTTCCGATGAATTGCCATCCAGCGAAATTTTATTTTCCCGCTTTTTGATCGGTTTTATTTTTTTATTGCCGTTTATGATTCGTGACGGTGATTTTAAGGTCGAACTCAGCCAATGGCCGTTTCTTGTTATGCGTAATCTAGCAGGCATTGCCAGTATGTTGCTGACGTTTTACGCCATCAAATACTTACCGATTTCTATCGCCGTGTTATTGATGAATACCTCGGCGTTATTCGTCCCTTTATTGTTGTTTGTGTTACGAACAAGAACCCCGCTAAAAGTGCTGGCGTGCAGTTTCCTTGGTTTTGCGGGCGTCTCCATTATCATGCTAACGGATTCTTCCAAGCATTTTGAACTACAACACATCGGTTATGCTTTGGGCGCGGCATTTCTCGCCGCCATGGCATTTATCAGCCTGCAAGAGCTCAACAAGCACAATTCGCCGAAAAATATCGTGTTTTACTTCCATTTATTAGGTTCCCTTTTGTTACCGTTATTTTTCGCCACACAATGGACAATCCCCTCCGCACAGGGTTTTGTACTTTTATTATTGGTAGGCGGTTTCGGCCTGATTTTCCAATTATTGCTGACCCGCGCTTTCAAATATGCTCCGGCCAATATCATCACACCATTTGCTTTCACCGGCGTGATTTTCTCCAGCATTTGCGACTGGTTGTTCTGGCACAACGTGCCGACGCTGAATTTCTGGATCGGCTCATTGGTCATTATTGTTTCCGTTAGCCTATTGGCAAAAATACGCAGATAAAGCAGGGCTAAATAATTCCCCAAAATGCGTATTGTTCCGTTACAATAGCGCGCATTTCAATTTTTATTCCACTGTTAAATAATAAGGAAACACATGGACTATCCAATTTGCTCATCTTGCAAAGGCGAAAATACGTATCACGATTCCATCCAATTTGTCTGCCCGGACTGCGGCCATGAATGGACCGGCAATGAAGCCGAGGAGCATGATGACGATCAACTCATCGTCAAAGACAGTAACGGCAATCTCCTCGCCGATGGTGACGATGTGCTGCTCATCAAAGATTTAAAACTTAAAGGATCTTCCGAAGTGTTAAAGAAAGGCACTAAATTTAAAGGCATCCGCCTCGCCCGCGGCGATCACAACGTGGATTGCGGCAAAATTATGCTGAAATCAGAGTTTTTGAAAAAGGCATAAGCCAATGGTGAGCTAAGCACGACAGTGTGATGTCATCTTTTAGGGTCGCTATCCTTTAAAAGTGCGGTGAGTTTTCGTGATAAATGAGGGAATGATAGCTCTTAAATTGTCATTCGGATTATTAACTGATCATGAATAATGCTTTTCTAAAAGCCCTATTTATCTTTCGAAAATACCCATTAAAATGACCGCACTTTTTATTCACTATTTCAAGAGGAAAAAATATGCGCAATATTCTTGTATTAAAATCCAGTATTTTGGCAGACAATTCACAAACCAACCAATTATCCGATTATTTGGTTAGCAAGCTTGGCGATAACAATAATGTTGTTGTGCGTGATTTGGCTAAAAACGCATTACCGCATTTTGATGCAACGGCAGCCACAGCCGTTCGTGGTCAACCAAGCACAGAAGCTGAAAATGCCTTATTGGCGTTATCTGATGAATTGGTCGCGGAAATTCAAAAGGCAGATATCGTGGTGATTAATGCGCCGATGTATAATTTCAACATCCCGACACAATTAAAAAGCTATTTTGATTTTATCGCGCGTCCACGTGTAACATTTCAATATACCGAAAACGGCCCGCAAGGTTTATTAAAAGGTAAAAAAGCCATTGTGTTATCTGCATTTGGTGGCTTCCATCAAAATCAATCGACCGATCTTGTTACGGCATACATAAAAACCATTTTAGGTTTTGTTGGCATTACCGACGTGCAATTTGTTTATTCAGAAGGCATTGGCTTGGGTGCTGATTCGATTGCCAAAGCACAGGCACACGCCAAAGCCGAAATTGATAAAATCGCGACCGCACTTTAATCAGTAAAAAACGTAGCGTGCAACTTGTTGCACGAAATCTAAAAAAGAGGAAAAATCCACCGCACTAAAAAAAGTGCGGTGGATTTTTAATATGGATTAACTTATAAATAGCGTTCGCTTCTTGATACACGACCCATACGATAGCGCAAGCGTCCACGCTTGTGCTGAAAATATATATTTGTGTAAATTAAAAAGGCACAAGCGAAAGACGCTTGCGCCAGTAGGGGAAAATCACGCTGGAAATCTTAATAAAGAAGATTGAAAGTGTGATATTAAAGTAATATCATCATCCTTAACGATGAAGGAGGTATTTATGCAATTAAGACAACAAGCTACATTAGGTGTTTGGGGAAAATGTATTGGCTTAAGATTGACGGGAAACCTTCGTACGGTTCCTCAATTTTCTGCTGGAGATACTGTGGATATAGAGATATCCCCAAATGGGTTATACATTTCAAAATGCCAAAAAAAATTGACTGAAGCCGATTTATTAAAAGATATAACAGCTTATGATGCCCATGCAGACGAGTTAGTTGTGGCTACTTTAGCGCAGGAACTGGAATATTAGTGATGTATGTACCAAAGAGGAATGATATTGTTTGGTTGGATTTTGAGCCGACAAAAGGAAAAGAAATTGGAAAATATCGTCCAGCTTTCATTCTAAGCCATGAAATTTATAATAAATCGACAGGGCTAATTATTTGTTGTCCTATTAGTACAAGTATTCGTGGTAAAGCAACCGAGGTTCCGATTGAAGGCTTGGAAAGTCCAAGTGTCGTTGCAACTACATTAGTTCAGACATTGGATTGGCGTGAGAGACATATCAAATTTATCAAACAAGCCGAGCCACAGATTTATGATGAAGTACTTAAACGAGTGATACTTTTACTGGGTGGCGAGCATTTATTAAAGTAAGAAAAGTAGGATAATTGTGGTAAATAAACAGCAATTTGGATATAAAGTAGGGAAGTTATATCTTAAATTTAAACAATGGCAACATCCAACGCTATTAAAGTGGTTGTACATTTTTTTACTAACAAGTTTAATATTTTTTGTATTTTCTGATTTTTTCATTTATTTATTAATATTTATCCTTTTCATCGTTGCTTTAGCATTGTATTCAGATCTTGTATGGGGCCCCACACCTGCAGAGCAGCAAATTATTAATGAATTAAAGGAAATTAAAGAATTACAAAAGGAAAAGAGAGATAAAGAGAAAGATGGACATTAATTTTTCTTTGGATATTCAATAATTACATAAAATATTTTCTCATCCCAACCGCACTTTCCCTTAAATCACCCCTGATTCAATCCCCTAAAATCCCCCACTTCATGTTCCAGCTGGCTCATGGCAAGCAGGGCTTCCTGGGTTTGTTTGGCTTCCGTACGATAGCGCAAGCGTCCACGCTTATGCTGAAAATATATATTTGTGTAAATTAAAAAGGCACAAGCGAAGGACGCTTGCGCCAGCAGGAGGGAGTTACAAGCACGCGTCGGGAGACGCGCGCTATCTGATTTGGTCTTCTTTAATTGATTAACAAAGTGCGGTCAAATTCCCAACCATTTTCTACAAAAATACTTAAATTTCCGACCGCACTTTCCCTTAAATCACCCCTGATTCAATCCCCTAAAATCCCCCACTTCATGTTCCAGCTGACTCATAGCAAGAAGGGCTTCTTGAGTTTGTTTGGCTTCTTCTTCATCAATGATGCTCATCGCGAAACCAACATGGACGAGAACCCATTTGCCCAGTAGCGGTTTTGGGTCATCGCTGCAGATAAGGGAAATATTCACATCACGTTGCACACCGCAAACATCCACGGTGGCAAGTTGTAATGCGCTGTCGCCGATTTTGACAATTTGACCGGGCACGCCTAAACACATAATTCATTTACTCCGATTAAAAATTTGCGCTTATTTTACCATTGCTTTAAATAAATTGCGGCGATCTGGATCAAACGTCGTTTGTTTGGTCGGCATGGATAAAATCATGCGAAGGCAATCCTGTGTCAGTTGGATGGCTTGTTCATTGGTAAGATTCGGATCAAGCGGGGAATGCAAGGAGCAGCTTAAATATTGCGGTACGGTTTCAATGCCACTGACCGTAAAAGTAAGGGCTTTGTAAGGCAGTTGAACAGTGATTTTATCCCCTAATTCACGCGGTTCCCACGTTTGTTGCGGGCCTGGCAGAATAACGACGCTAATCATCCATGGGGTTAACACCGAGCCGACCCATTGTCCTTCAAATAAAGCGAATTTTGGGCAGAAACATTCAATATTGTGATGAAAGAAGGGGAGATCTTGCATTTCAGGAACAATTTTTTGCATTTCAGCAAGGAAAGTCTCCGTTGGATTTTCTTCAAAGCCAGAAACAGAGTTTAAAAGTGCGGTGGCATTTTGAGGTATTTTTTCGTGTCGGTACATGGTTAACTTTTCACAAAATAGTGGCGTGCGTTCTATAACGTGTGCCAGAAGTATTAATAAAATAAGCACGCGTCAGAGACGCGCGCTATCAGTGGGTGTTTGTCAATATCAATAAGATTAAAGCATAGAAGGTGAAATCTTAAAGAAAGTTCCCCTCTTTCGTAAAGAGGGGTTAGGGGAGATTTAACACCTATCTCTATTATTAATTAGGTCAAATCTCCCCCAGCCCCTCTTTTCTAAAGAGGGGTGTTTAAGTTCAAACCGTATTCTTTGACTACTTGATTCAAAGTGGCAAAAACATTTGGTAATGCTTTTTGTATCGTTTCCGTTAATCCGATACCGGCTTCCAAAGATTCCGGTTGGATACCGATGAGACAAAGATTTTGTGGAAATTCATCCGTCAGTTTGAGAGCGGAAAGTACATCACAAATACCCAGTTGGTGTGGCGAAATTTTGCGTGAGAAAAAGGTAGGCACTTGTTCGTCATGTAACACAATAATCTCACCTGGCTGTTTGTTAGCAAGCACAGCATCGATAATAATTAAATGCTCGCGATTTGCCATCGCATCCAGTAATTCCATGCCACAAGTACCACCATCGATGATGTCAAAGTGCGGTTGAATTTCAGGGCGTTTTTCAAGCTCCTGCACAACGCGCACACCGACACCTTCATCACTTAACAAAATATTGCCGACGCCAAGAATTAATGGCTTCATTACAACACCTTCACTTCGGTCACTTCACCGTTTTCTGTGTTAACAACGTGCACGGCGCAGGACATACAAGGGTCGAAAGAGTGAATGGTTCGAACCACTTCTAATGGTTTAGTCGGATCTGCCACCGGTGTACCAATAATGGAAAGCTCATAAGGGCCCATTTGGTCTTGTTCGTTACGTGGACCGGCATTCCATGTGGATGGTACAACCGCTTGGTAGTTTTCAATGCGACCGTCTTTGATCACAACCCAGTGAGAAAGCATACCGCGTGGTACTTCACCGAAACCAACACCACGGAATTCACCGTTTGCTGGAATATCCGTTTTGATATAAGCCGTCATATCACCTTTCGCGATGTTATCAATGAGCATTTGCCATTGAGCGCTTAAAATGTCGTTGATCGCACAGCAATGCACGGTACGACCGATAATACGTCCAAGGGTAGAATGTAATTGATCGGTGGTTAACGTGTTACCAGTTAATTTTTCATAAATGCCTTTCAATTCATTGAAATGGGTAACGGTTGGTGTGTCATTTGCTGCCAAACCACACATTAAATAGGCGAGAGGCCCCACTTCGACAACTTTACCGTAGAATGTCGGCGCTTTTACCCAAGAGTATTTACCATCATCTTGCCAGCCGGTATATTTCGGACGAGTTAAACCCGCCCAAGGTTCTAATGGCTCATCGTCTTCGTACCAAGCGTGTTTACCGCTTTCTTTAATGCCTTTTACAACGAACTCATCTTTTTGTTGATCAATTGGGCGGAAAGTCGATAAATCGCCGTTTTCGATATAACCACCTTTTAACATGAATTTAGAGTTATCTGCATCAATTGGGTATTCTGGTACAGATAAGTAGTTGCCAGATGTTTTACCTAAGCTTAACCATTCAGGATAGTAAGCCGCAAATACTGCTGCATCTACTTTATACACTTGGTTAATGAAGTCAGTTAAGCGGTCGATACAAGCTTTCACGAACATGAGACGTTCTTGGTTTAGTACCGCTTGGGAATCTAAGTTAATTGGGTTTGCTACACCACCAATCGCCAAGTTTTGAATGTGTGGTGTTTTACTACCGAGTAATGCGACTACACGGTTAGCATCACGTTGACATTCAAGCGCTTGTAAATAGTGCGCGACGGCAATGAGGTTGACTTCTGGTGGAAGTTTCATTGCAGCATGACCGAAGTAACCGTTAGCGAAAATGCCAAGTTGTCCGCTATCCACTAATGCTTGGATTTTTTTCTGTACGTTGCGGAATTCGTTAGCACTGTTTAATGACCATGTAGAAACGCCTTTTAGCATATCTGCCGCTTTTTCAGGATCAGCTTGTAGCGCAGCAGTGATATCTACCCAGTCCATCGCAGAGAGTTGATAGAAATGCACGATATGGTCGTGAATGCTGTGTGCAGCAAGAATCATGTTACGAATGTACTGTGCATTGACGGGTACTTTAGCGCCGATAGCATCTTCTACAGCACGCACGCTGATAATCGCGTGTACTGTGGTACATACGCCACAGATACGTTGCATAATCATCCATGCATCACGTGGGTCGGCACCTTTTACGATATTTTCCATACCACGCCACATGGTACCAGAGGACCAAGCATTGGTGACGACGCCGTTTTCAATTTCGCAATCAATACGTAAATGCCCCTCAATACGGGTAATTGGGTCAATTGAGATACGTTTTTTTTCTGACATTATTCTGCTCCGCTAACTTTTTTGCTGAATGCCGCTTTTTCGGCAATAATTTTTTCTGAGTCTTCGGTATGTTTTTCTTTAAATACCGGTAATACAGGGAATAAACGAATGATTAAAATATAGGCACATACTTCAATAGAAACGAAGCCAATTGAAATAAGCAATTCTTCCGCAGATGGGAAATATTGATAGCCGTTGCCCGGATTATACATGATGAGAGAGTAGTTCATCCGCCATAATGCGGCGCCGAGTAACATGCTAAGTGCCGAAATAAACAACCAACGGGAGTCAGATTTTTTCTCACCGAGGAAGAGGGTCAGTAATGGTAATACCATCAACCAGACTTCCATCCAGAACATCCATGCTTCAAATTTGGTTAATTTATCGAAACCTACAACCATTTGCAGTTTATCGTGGTAAATCAACTCACCAAAACGCACCGCTAAGAAACAGAAAATTAATCCTGCGGTAACGCGTGCCAATTGAGTAAATAAATGACGTTCATCTGGTGTTTTTCCTGCAAGACCCGCTTTCACTAAAGACCCCTCAAAAATCACAATAGAGAAGCCCATAATGAAAGCTGTCAGCAAGGAGAGAATTGGTAGCGCTTCATAGCTTTGCCATACCGGATGGACTTTGTGTCCCGCTACAATCATCAAGGAACCCATGGAAGATTGGTGCATCATCGGCAACAAGGCACCCAAGGCAATAATGAAGAACATGATTTTATTGAGTTTATTAAACCATTTCTTCAAGCCGAGGAAACCAAGCCATACCGGGGCAAATTCTAAGGTGACGACAATGATATACACCGTCATACAAAATGCTGTTTCAAATAGCACGGAATTCGTGTTGAACTGGCCAGGAACGTAGAAATACGGTAAATGCCAATAACGTCCCATATCAATGGTGATAGATAAACCACCAAGGGAATAACCGAAGAGACTGGCAAGCAGTGCCGGGCGCACAAGAGCGTGATATTTCCCTTTATTGAAAATATACACAGTCCAAGCTAATGCCCAACCGCCGCAGGCAAAACCTGTACCGACAAGCAAGTCAAAGGCAATCCATAAACCCCAAGGATAACCGCCATTAAGTGCGGTCACGGAACCGATACCGAAAACCAAACGTTTTAAAATTAATAAAACGCAAAGTACGGCAAGTGGTGCAAAAAAGAGAATCGCGGCAGAAACAAGGCGACCGCCCACCGGACGTGGATTACTCATGATGTTCATCCTCCGCTTCTTCGATTTCCTTGCGTGCCTGACGCATGGCTTCTTTTTGTGCTGCAATACGCTCAGCGATTTTATCGCCATGCATATTTTTGTAAGTCATAAAGGTTAAACCAGCCAGTGCGACTAATGGCAATGCCAAGCCGCGATACAAGAAGTGTTGTAAATGCGCCGCACGAGAACCTGTCGCCACTTCATCTAAGTCTGGTAAACCAAGATTAGCAAAAGGTACACCACTTAAGGCGAGTACCTGTGTACCACCACCTTCTTTTTCACCGTAGATGTGATATTGATATGCCGGCACGGTAGCACGGTATTTATCTGTGCTATTGACGTGTTGACGTGGATAATCGTATTCAGTACCACGTAATAAGCTTAAACGACGTTTCGCTTCAGCCAATAACTCTTCACGTGTACCAAAAATAATGGCACCCGTTGGGCAAACATGACAGCAACCCGGTAATTCGCCTTTATCTAAGCGTTCAACACCTTTTTGGTTACAGAGTTCACATTTGCTGATTTCACCGAACGGATTGTCGTAATCGTATTTGGGTACATCAAAAGGACAACCCACCATGCAATAGCGGCAACCGGTACAAATATCGGGATCGTATTTCACGATACCGGTTTTTGGATCTTTGGTTAGTGCTTGAACCGGGCAAACCGCAACGCAGTTAGGATCAACGCAATGCATACATTGTTTTTTCACGTAAGCATAGCCATTTTCCGATTGGTCTTTATTTTTACCATCGCCATCGCTCCAAACTTGAATGATATTGCGGGTAAACGGCGTAAGTTTGTCGTTATTTGACCAAGTCTGATCGCCTTTTGGGTTTACCGGTGTATGGTTCACATTTTGACATTCAGCTACGCATGCCTGACAACCTACACAAAGGGTAGAGTCGTAAAGCATTCCAAGCGCACCGGGAATAGGCTCAACCGCTTCTGATGCCTGTGCACTCGACACAGGCAAGGTGGAAGCAATTCCGCCAAGCACACCGGCTTTTAGAAATTTTCGTCTATCCATCTTATTTACCTGTATGTTGTTCTTTTTCTGCCGCTTTGGCTTCGACACGGGCTTTATGTTGAATGCTTAATTCGCGTAAGGTAACGACACTGACACCGGCTAGGATTGCAGCGGCACCACCTAATAAACCAATAGCGGTCATAGTTGCACCTGAACCTTCGGTGTTGTTGACATCTGGTTTTTCAACGCGTGGTGTAGGGTTTTCTACGCCCGCTAATTGGAAAATACCTTTGGTAAAGCCCACACCTTTTTCGTTACAACCATAACAAGGATGACCAATACCCACCGGCCAGTTATTACCGCCGACATCACAGAATTCTAAAGTAGAGCAGTTGCCGTAAGTTTCCGGTCCTTTACAGCCGAGGTGATATAAACACCAACCGTTTCGGTGACCGTAATCACCGTATTCTTTGGCGAAGCGACCTGCATCAAAGTGCGGTCTGCGATAGCAGTTTTCGTGAATTAAGCGATCGTAAGCGAATAGCGGACGATTAAGTTTGTCCATTGCCGGCAATTTCTTATAAGTCAGAATGTAAGCGACAGTTGCAAGGAAGTTGTGTGGATTTGGTGGACAGCCCGGAATGTTAATCACCGGTGTGCCTTTTGGTAATACTTCAGACAAGCTGCTTGCACCGGTTGGGTTACCACCGCTAGAAGGTACGCCGCCCCATGCTGCACAAGAACCGATGGCAATAATGGCTGCAGCACCTTTTGCCGCTTCTTGGATGTGTTCTACAATCGGTTTACCTGCTACCATACAATAGACGCCGCCGTCTTTCACCGGAATGGAACCATCGACGACTAAAACATATTTGCCATAATATTTATGCATGGCGTTGTGTTTATTATCTTCAGCTTGTTCCCCAAAGGCTGCAGAAAGCGTTTCGTGGTATTCTAAGGAAATCATTTCCAATACCAAGTTTTCTACTGTTGGGTGGGTCGCGCGTAGCAGAGATTCCGTACATCCCGTACACTCTTGTGCACCAATCCATAACACCGGTGGGCGTGCCGGTGCCGTTAAGGCGTTGGTCATCTCCGCACCGGCTTTACTACTTAGCCCCATTGTTGCCGCAAGTGCGGTACATAATTTCATAAAATCCCGACGAGAAACATCGGCTAAGGCAGAAAATAATCCATCACTTCGTTGCATATATTCACTCCAAATCACACATTTTATATAGGGTTATCAGCGTTATGATATGCTCATCAAGGGGAACATTATTTGATCGTCATCAAGAATATCCCTATTTTTTATCTGAATATAAGATGTAACCCTTTGTTTTTGTGGGTGATTGAGAGTCTTTCTCATTTGCTGGGTTGTTATCAGGAGATTTTGAGGGAGGAAGGGGATTTAGAGGCGCAGGGTGAGTCAAAAGAAAAGCACGCATCAGGCGTGTCGTGCTTTTAGAGCGATGAATGCGATATTTTACCCGCGACTATATTTTATATTCGTCTGGTAATCGATATTTTCTTCCTAGTAGGAAGAGGAAAATCAAAGCGGAAGCACTGTAGATTAACCATAAAATTCCGCCTCTTTCATGCTTTTGCCGTGCTTGTTTTGTGGCCTGTTCAATATAAGCCTCGGAAATATTACGAAAGCAATGTTTTTCCTCGGCATCTAAACAGCTTTTATTTAAGAAAGTATATCTATCTACATGAATGAATTCAATGCTGGATAATTGAAAGTTTCCGGCTTGGGGAAAACCGCAATATTCGACATAGCATCGGTCGTTCATGTTTTTAGTTTGAATATATTGATTTAATTTGCCTGAAATTTTTTCTTTTTCTACTGTCACGTTAACATTGTGATAAATTTTAGTTTCTAGATAATTTTCTAAAGGGACATCATCTTTTACAGCATTGATAAGATCATTGCTTAACATCAATGTGGCCACAACAAAATATATCATCAGTATGCAAGAAAATGGATGAATAAACGTGATAAAAAAATTAAAAAGTTTTTTCATAAAATCTCCTGATTGAGGATGATATGAATTGAAAAGTGGCCCATTCTTATTAACGTTTGCCGATTTTATAAAATTGCCTTAAAAATCGACCGCACTTTTTCAGCATCTTTCACACCGGGAGCGCTTTCCACGCCGGAATTCAGATCCACACCGACACAATGTTGTGCTAACGCAGTGTCAATATTATTTGAATTAATACCGCCTGCCAACAGGATTTTATGTTTTAGTTGCGCCGGAATCAATGACCAATCGAAAGTCTCACCGGTACCGCCTTGTTGCGAGCCTGACTTGCTATCGAAAACAAAACGATCAATCGCAGAAACGTCGTCAAAAACCACCGCACTTTTATGGGTTACCTCCACGGAAATGGCTTTCCAAATACGAATGCTTTCAGGCAATTTGGTGCGAAGTGCGGTGATAAATTCCGCTGTTTCATCGCCATGCAACTGAACAGCATAGAGCTGTAATTGCTGTGCGATTTTCACGATAAAATCAATGTCTTGATTTTGAAACACGCCCACAAAACGAAGTGGAGCGGCCGTCACTAATTCTTGGGCTTGGCGTAAACTGACACAACGTTTAGAATTTTCGACAAAAATCAGCCCGCCGTATAATGCGCCGCTTTCGTAAACGGTTTTTACGTCTTGCGTACGGGTTAAACCGCACACTTTGTTTTCGCCGAGAATAACTTCACGCACGGCGTTGTTTAAGTCGGGACTGCCCATTAAACTGCTGCCGATTAAAAAGCCGTGGGCAACGTGTTGCAATTCACGTACTTGCTGATGATGGTAAATGCCTGATTCGCTGATGATTCGTACATCGGCAGGAATGTGGTCGGCATATCGGGTGGTTAATGCCACCACGCGGTTTAAATCCACGCTTAAATCGTGCAAATTACGATTATTCACGCCGATAATTTTCGCCCCTAACGCCAAGGCGCGTTCAAATTCTTCTTCGTTGCTGGTCTCGGTCAACACGCCCATGCCAAGAGAATGTGCTAAATCCGCCAAAATACGATAAGTCTCATCATTCACCACCGAAAGCATGAGTAAAATCGAGTCTGCTTGGTAAAAACGCGCCAAATAAACCTGATATTCGCTGATCATAAAGTCTTTGCACAACACCGGTTGTGTGACAACGTCGCGAACTTGTTTGATATAGGCAAAATCACCTTGGAAGTATTTTTCATCGGTCAGCACAGAAATTGCATTGGCATAGTGTTTATAAACCTGCGCAATTTCCGTCGGTTTAAATTCGCTGCGAATCAATCCCTTAGAAGGCGAGGCTTTTTTACATTCTAAAATGTACACCGGTTTTTGGTGCGTGCCTTTTGCTAACGCAGCATAAAAAGCGCGGTCGGATTTTTGAATATTTTTTTCAAATTCACTTAATGGAAATTCTGCTTCTTTGTTTTTTACCCATTCGGCTTTATCGAGCACGATTTTTTGTAACACTGTGGCGGTTTTAAGTGGTTTGGAAAAGTCTTGTATGATCATGTTTATGTCTTATTTTTTGAAAACGGGGCTTTAAATTAATAGGTCGTCAATTTCTGTAAGGTTTCAAACGGCTTGCCTTGCGCAATCACATCTAATACCCGTTGTGCATTATCTTTAATATCTTCTTGTCCGAACAGTTTTAGTAAGAGGGCAGTGTTCATGGCAACGGCTTGGTTGTGTTCCGCTTTGCCTTTGCCTTGTAAAAGTGCGGTAATCATTTGAGCATTTTCTGTCGGTTCGCCACCGCGCAAACTTTCCAACGGTTTGACTTGGAAGCCAAAATCCTGCGGAGTTAGGGTATAACGTTCAATTTCGCCGTTACGCACTTCCGCCACGTCTGTCGCGCCATGAATTGCCACTTCGTCTAAGCCACAGCCGTGCACGATAATCGTGTGTTCGTGACCTAATTGAGCAACAGTTTTAGCATAAATATCAATTAGTTCAGGAGAATAAACGCCGAGCAATTGACGTTTCGGACGTGCAGGGTTAATAAGCGGGCCAAGAATATTAAAGAGCGTGCGGGTTTTTAAGGCTTGGCGTACCGGCACCACATATTTGAAGCCCGGGTGATATTGCTGTGCAAACAAGAAGCAGATGCCGATGTTGTCCAATGCCTTGCGGGCTTGTTCTGGAGACATGGCAATATTGACGCCAAGTGCGGTTAATAAATCGCTAGAACCGGTTTTACTGGAAACGCTACGGTTGCCATGTTTCGCTACTTTGGCACCACAAGCGGCTGCGACAATAGCGGACGCCGTAGAAATATTGATGGTATTGGCGCCGTCACCGCCTGTGCCGACGATGTCAGCAAAGGGGTAATCGGGTGTGGGAAACGGTTTGGCATTTTTAACGGTGGCTAATACAGCACCGTTGACTTCATCGATGGTTTCGCCACGCACTTTTAGTGCCACTAACATGGCGGCGATTTGTTCGTTGCTTAATTCCCCCAACATGATGGCGTTAAATAAGGTTTCGCTTTCCGCGGCGGTTAAGGTTTGTGCACCATAAAGTTTTTCTAATAGAGCTTGGTTTTCCATCATACTTGTCCTTATTTATTAATATCGTAATCCAAATCGCGTGCTTCATCACCGGTCATGCCACGGAAGCCCCAACAATGCGCTGGCTGTTCTTTGATGGTAATTTCCACGTCAAACGGGCTAATGCCTAATTTATATTCAAATTCACTGAACAACATTTTAATTAAACGTTTTTTGGTTTGTTCTAAACGACCTTGCATTAAATTGATTTCAATCACCATGTAATTGTCGGTGCGGTTTGTGGTATGCGGGTAGTAAAAATCATCGTCTTCCAAACAAATAAAACGAAGCGCGTGCTTGCCTTTGGCAACATCTAAGCCAAGTTCAAGGCAGTTATAAATCACCTCCGCTACAGCAGATTTGCGCGGGGAGAGGGTTCGTTTTAAGCCATATACTGTGATCATGTTTTGTCCTTTTTTATTTAAAATCTCCCTCTTTAGAAAAGAGGAACTGGGGAGATTGGAAAAATATTGTTATTGAATAAAAATCAAATGAAATTAACCCTATTTTGATTATTAACTTACTCAGTTTTATGACGACTGCCAAATCTCCCCTAACCCCTCTTTGCTAAAGAGAGGAAGTGGGATATTAATTCCGATTCAACAACCATTCCACCGATTGTGCCAATAACTGTGCTCCTTGTACCGTTAAAATTGATTCGGGATGAAATTGGAAGCTACAAATTGGCAAAGTGCGGTGGCGAATTGCCATGTTAATGCCATGATAAGAGGCGTTCGGAATCAATTCATCGGGTAAATTAATGCCCATGAGGGAATGATAGCGTGCGACCGGCATTGGGTTAGTCAAACCTTTGAACATGGCTTCATTGTCGTGTTCAATTCTGGACACTTTGCCGTGCAAAATTTCACCTGCGTGAACGACTTTGCCACCGAAAGCTTCGATTAATGCTTGATGCCCTAAACAAATGCCTAACATCGGTATTTTGCCGATTAATCGCTTAATTAACGGAATCATATTTCCTGCTTCATCCGGTGTGCCCGGCCCGGGGGAGAGGGCAAGAATCGTGTCCGGCTGTGCTAAAGCATTTTTTTCTAAAATCGCTAAATCGCAATCATTGCGGTAAATGTGAACCTGATGTCCCAATCCGCGAAATTGATCCACTAAATTGTAAGTAAAGGAATCAAAGTTATCTAAAAATAAAATGGTTGCCATGATCTCACTCCTATTGATTCGCTTTCTTATTAGTTTGTACGATGGCGTTGATGACCGCACGGGCTTTGTGACGGGTTTCATCAGCTTCCATTTGCAGGTTGGAATCCAACACCGTGCCACAACCGGCTTGCACATGGGCAATGCCGTTTTGCACGAAGGCAGAGCGAATCACGATACAGGTGTCAAAATTGCCATCAGATTGTAAATAGCCCACGGCGCCGCCGTAACTGTGGCGTTTTTGTTGTTCAAACTGATAAATTAACTGCATGGCTTTGATTTTCGGTGCGCCGGTTAGCGTCCCCATGTTCATGCAGGCTTGATAAGCGTGTAACGCATCCAGTTCAGGGCGAAGTTTACCTACAACGCGAGAAACAAGGTGCATAATGTGCGAATAACGATCCACCTGCATTAAATCTTTCACATGGCGGGTTTTACTTTCGCACACGCGGGCGATGTCGTTACGGGCTAAATCCACCAACATCAAATGTTCCGCTTGTTCTTTATGATCCAAACGCAATTCCAGTTCCAAACGGGAATCCAATTCCGGATCAATATTGCCGTCGGCATCAAAACCGCGCGGACGGGAACCGGCAATCGGGTAGATCTCCAACTGACGGGTAGTTTGCGAATATTTTAAGGCACTTTCCGGTGAGGCGCCGAACAAAGTGAAATCCTCGTCTTGAATAAAGAACATATACGGGCTTGGGTTGTTTTGTTTTAACTGACGATAAGTCGCCAACGTATTCGGGCATTCAAGGGAAAAACGACGGGACGGCACGATTTGGAACACATCGCCGCAATAAATATGCTGCTTCAGGCGTTCAATAATTTTTTTGAATTTATCATCATCTAAATTAATGGCAACCTCGGTAGAAGCCGATTTGAGGCTCAAGTGCGGTCGAATTTCCAAGAGTTTTTTGGCAATGTCTTGGGCGTTCTGTTGCAATGTCGCCAACGTATTTTGTGCAAAACAAAAGGTTTGTAATTCCGCTTGTTGCAATTGATGGTCGATCACCAGTAATTGTTCCGCTAAATAAAAGCAATAATCCGGGCAGGTAATGCCATCATCTTGCAAAGTGATGTTTTCCATCGGAATAAAATTTGCCACCAAGTCATAGGCGAATAACCCGCCTAAAAAAACCGGCAACGAGCTTGTCTGATAAAGATCGGTGAAACAACGCAAACCATCGAAAATGCCTGGTGCCAATAATTTGCTGTCTTCGTCCGCATTATTGCCGGCAGGTTTGAATTCCACTTGCAGTTCGGTGCTTGTTTGGGATATTACGTTGACCTGTGCTGAAAGTTTTTGCGCAATTAACGGTAACACTGCGGCGCCGTTGTCGGTTAACGCATGAAAAGTAACACTTTGCCCCAAACAGGAAATTTTCATGGCTGCGTTAACGAGTAATAAACTTTTCAGACTGTTTTTGCTGGAAATTTCGGCAGATTCTAACAGTAGCGTATTCGGTTTGTTTTCGCATAAGGTGGCGAAAATAGCGGTAGGGTCACTGTGATAAGCAACGTTTTGTGTGAATGTTTGAATAAAAGCAGATGACATTCTCATTTCCTTAAAACATAAAATCAAGTTGCACTATTAAACTAGTACAAAAATTAAAAGTCAAGGAGAAATCGATTTTTTGTTAAGGAATCGGTTCACGGTGCGTTTAAAAAGGCGAGGGAACATTCTTCCAGAGATAGAATTGAAAAGTGCGGTGGATTTTGGCGGTATTTTATAAATCGATTTCTAAATCTTCTTCTACGTGGCAGCAACAAAGCAAGATTTCATCCTCCAACAAAAAGGCGAGGGGCGGTTCTTTGTAAGAAACACGTCCTTTTTTTAATTTAACCCGACAAACGCCGCAATAACCGCTGCGGCATTGATATTCGTGTTGAATGCCGAGCTGTTCTAACCGCGCCAGTAAGGGAAGACGATTATCGTGCTCAATAATTTGTTGGCGTCGTAATAAATGGATTTTCATTGTTGCGTGGGCGGTTACATTTCGGCAAGTGCGTGCATAACGTCATCTTCTTGCGGTTTGAATAACATCCCTAATAACTCATCAATAGCGGAGCAGAGGAGGGTGCGATCATGACGATAAGAGATGTCATCGGCATTCAGGCGACCGGCAATAATACGGCAATTCAGTTGTTCATTGAGTTGAGTATCGGTAGGCACAATGGCACCATCAATGATCGGTTGACCGACGATTTCATGGATCCATTGAATGCGATCGGTGAGTGAAAGGCTTGAAGCAGGGCCAAGTTCCGTACCTAAATTATCAATAAAGATCTTTTTGGCTTCGCTTTGTCTAAGCTGTTCGGCAATTTCCGGTAAAAGAATCGGCGGTATGATACTGGTGAGGAAACTGCCGGGGCCGAATAAAATGACTTCCGCGTCCCGTAAAGCTTGAATCGCCTCCGGTGTGGCTGTGGCATAAGGCACTAAAAAGAGGGATTTAGGGAGCTCGGTTAAGCTATCAACGCTGACTTCACCGACAACGCTACTGCCGCCGTTTAATACGGCAGCGAGATGAATAGGTTGCTCCGACATCGGGAAGATAAAGGATTTTACATGCAACAAATCGCGAATAAGATTCACGGCTTCCGTCGGGCGAATATGCATATCTTCTAAGGCTTTGAGCATGAGATTGCCGAGGTTATGTCCTGCTAATTCGCCGTTACCACCAAAACGATATTCAAATAATGCGGAGGCAGTACTGGGTTCGGTAATGATTTGATTTAAGCAGTTACGTAAGTCACCCCAGGCAATGCCGCCGTGTTCCATGCGAATTCGCCCAGTTGATCCACCGTTGTCGGTGGTGGTCACAATCGCGGAGAGTCGTTCTTTCATAAAACTCAGCGCAGACATGACGCGACCTAATCCATGCCCGCCACCAATTGCGACAATTTTTTTGATTCGGTTGAGATTTTCGTGTTGTTGATAGCCTTTAAAATCTGCCATGTTACATCCTTACATTTTTTCGTGCGCAATTATAACCTGCTTTGAAAGAGAGTACAGTTCGCTAATTATTATTGGGTATGAGAATCGCTGTTTTAGGGTGTTTTATTAACGCTATATAAATGTATGCATAATTAATTTTAAAGAATTTTATGAATTTATAGCCTAGATCAAATTAATTGATTGCTTTTGTTTTCGTGAATCTTTTACAATGCAACAAAATTTATTTATCGCATATAACTCCGAGCTTACTCACCTACGTTTTGCGCGCAATATGTTGAACACAAAATAGGGTGGTAATGCCAATAATACGAAGTCGGTATTATTCAGGGATACGTTGGAAACGATTTATCCTCTCCGTTTTTAGAAAGGTGTCAAATGCAAACCATTCCAATCAAAAATGTTGGCGCGGCTCAACTCGTTGATTCGTTCCAGCGTGAATACTATTATTTGCGACTGTCGATTACCGATATGTGTAATTTCCGTTGCAATTATTGCCTACCTGACGGTTATCAGCCTGAACCTAATAAGCCGAGTTTTTTAACCTTGGACGAAATTCGTCGCTTGGTCAGTAGCTTTGCGCTGATGGGAACGGAAAAAGTCCGTATTACCGGTGGCGAACCGACCTTACGTAAAGACTTCCTGCCAATTGTCGAAAGCATTCGTGGCATTGACGGTATCAAACAAATCGCACTGACTACAAACGGTTTTCGGTTGCTTAAAGATGTCGCTGCTTGGAAACAAGCCGGCGTGACGTCTATTAACGTCAGTGTGGATAGCCTAGATGCAAGAATGTTTCAGCGCATTACCGGTGTCGATAAGTTTGATGACATTATGCGTGGTATTGATCGCGCTTTTGAATGTGGCTATCAAAAAGTCAAAGTCAATTCTGTCTTAATGAAAGATTTGAATGACAAGGACTTTTCCGGTTTCTTGGCATGGATTAAAAATAAACCGATTCAAATGCGTTTCATCGAGTTGATGCAAACCGGTGAAATGAATTCTTTCTTCCAAAAACACCATTTATCGGGACAGATTTTAGAACAGAAACTCTTGCAAGACGGCTGGCAATTGCAGATAAAAAATCGTTCTGATGGCCCGGCAAAAGTTTTCCGTCACCCGGATTATATGGGCGAAATCGGCTTAATCATGCCTTATGAGAAAAATTTCTGCGCCAGCTGTAACCGTTTGAGAGTTTCTGCCAAAGGGAAATTGCACCTTTGCTTATTTGGTGAAGAAGGGATTGATTTGCGTGATTTGTTACAATCTGATGAGCAACAAATGCTTTTGCAATCAAGAATTTTCTCAGCGTTACAAGGTAAGCGTGAACACCATTATCTGCATGTCGGCGATAGCGGCGTGCGTAATCATTTAGCCAGTATCGGCGGTTAATTTACGCCGATACTGAAAACATCAAGAAAACCAACCGCACTTTTAAATTATCATGACCACATTTACTCACATTAATGCGAATGGCGAGGCGAATATGGTGGATGTTTCCGCCAAAGCCGACACGGTTCGCGAGGCGCGTGCTGAAGCCTATATTCGTATGGCGCCGGAAACCTTACAAATGATCCTCTCCGGACAACACCACAAGGGCGATGTGTTTGCTACCGCTCGAATTGCCGGTATTCAAGCCGCAAAACGCACTTGGGAACTGATTCCGCTGTGTCATCCGCTTTTACTTTCAAAAGTCGAAGTGAGTTTGACCGCACTTCCTGAAACCCATCAAGTGCGCATTGAAAGCCTGTGCAAATTAAGCGGTAAAACCGGTGTAGAAATGGAAGCCTTAACGGCTGCAAGCGTTGCCGCATTAACCATTTACGATATGTGTAAAGCGGTGCAAAAAGACATGGTAATTGAAACGGTGCGTTTGTTGGAAAAGAGCGGTGGAAAATCCGGGCATTTTATTGCGGAGGAAAAATAATGTTACGTGTTTTATTTTTTGCTCAAACTCGAGAATTAATCGGTTTGGATGCCATTGAAGTGAACGAAAATTTCGCCACGGCAGAAGCATTACGTCAACATCTTGCGGCGAAAGGCGATAAATGGGCGTTGGCATTGCAATCGGATAAACTTTTGGTGGCTATTAATCAAACTTTAATGCCGTTAGAAAGTGCGGTCAAAAATGGTGATGAAATTGCCTTTTTCCCACCGGTGACCGGAGGCTAAATGAACGATATTCAAATTTCCGTGCAAGAGCAGACGTTCGATCAAAATGCCGTTTATCGTTGGTTGAGCGAAGAAAATTCGGTTGGTGCTACGGTGATATTTGTGGGCAAAGTGCGTGATATGAACCTAGGGGATGAAGTCAGTAGTTTGTATTTGGAACATTATCCGGCGATGACCCATAAAGCCTTGATGGATATTGCTCAACAGGCAAAAGCGCGGTGGGATTTACAAAAGATTTCCATCATTCATCGTGTAGGTGAATTGAACACCGGTGATGAAATTGTGTTAGTGGGAACAGCTTCTGCGCATCGTGGCGATGCTTATCACGCCAATGAATTTATTATGGATTATTTGAAAACCAAAGCGCCTTTTTGGAAAAAAGAACAAACCGAAAAAGGGGAGCGTTGGATTGAAGGTCGCGACAGTGATTATGCGGCTGCCGATAAGTGGAAATAATCCTTTCTTATCGTTTAGAAAGAACGTTAAAAATATCCGTTTCGTTACTGAAGCGGATATTTTTTTATGGCGATAAAGCTAAAATCCGGCTTTTTCTTGGAAAAAGCCACTTGCTTTGTGATAGAATAAACGACCGCTTTTCTTGGTATGGCAAGAGACCAACCGAATATTTTTCTTATTTTTGAGTCGTCGGAGGAATAGATGACAAGTTCTGCAAATAAACGTTCTGTAATGACGCTATTTTCAAATAAAACCGATATTTATTGTCACCAAGTACGTATTGTGTTGGCTGAGAAAGGCGTCGCTTATGAAACGGAAATTGTAGATCCGCAAGCATTATCAGAAGATTTAATGGAACTCAATCCGTACGGTACTGTGCCTACGCTAGTTGATCGTGATTTAGTGCTGTTTAATTCTCGCATCATTATGGAATATTTGGACGAGCGTTTCCCGCATCCGCCATTAATGCCGGTTTATCCGGTGGCTCGCGGAAAAAGCCGCTTGCTGATGTTACGTATTGAGCAAGATTGGTATCCAACGTTAGAAACTGCACAAAATGCCGCATCAGAAGCTGAACGAGCACAAGCATTAAAACAACTCAAAGAAGAAATTCTGGCGATTGCACCGATCTTTAGTCAAAATACCTATTTTATGAACGATGAATTTAGTCTTATCGATTGTTATGTCGCGCCGTTATTGTGGCGTATGCAAGAATTGGGTGTGGAATTTAGCGGTGCCGGTAGCAAGGCTGTGAAAAGCTATATGTCCCGTGTATTTACGCGTGATTCTTTCTTGCAATCCGTAGGCGAATTAGCGCCAAAAAACTTAATGGATGAAAAATAATAGGCGGCTAAATGGAATATAAATCATCCCCGAAACGTCCTTATTTATTAAGAGCTTATTACGATTGGTTAGTCGATAATGATTTCACACCGTATTTGGTGGTTGATGCCACTTATTGGGGCGTGAAAGTGCCGGTAGAGTATGTCAAAGATGGACAAATTGTGTTAAATTTGTCTGCCAATGCCACCGGAAATTTACAGTTAACCAATGATTTTATTCAATTCAGTGCTCGTTTTCGTGGCGTGCCGCAGGATATTTACATTCCAATGGGAGCAGCATTGGCAATTTATGCACGTGAGAATGGCGATGGTGTGATGTTTGAGCCGGAAGAAGCTTATGATGATCATCCGGAGCAAACAGAAGAACAGCCTATTGGATTTGAGAACGCCGTCGATAAAACGGATAAACCGAAAAAGGCGGAGAAATCCACATCCCACTTACGTATTGTGAAATAGTGGCTCGAACACCAGATTAAAAAACATTGAAAAAAGATACCGCACTTAGGTATCTTTTTTTGTGGCTGGAACATTTAAAGTGCGGTGGATTTTAACGCCTTTTTTATGGCATTAAAAGTTCTCCTCCGCTAACACAAACCAACCAATAGGTCGCAACTTAACAAAATACTCAGGCTGATTTGGTATGTAATCATTCGGATTTAAATGCACCAATAATGGGAAACCATGCCATTGCACCTGAATCTCCCAATAATTCCCCATAGACATCGCCGATTGCACATCACAACGTTCCGCAGGTTCGCCGGTGAGTGCCAATAACACGCCTTCCGGGCGAATACCGAGTAAATAATTTCCATCCTGTGGTAGCTCATTCGATTCAATCGATAAGGGATTTTCTGCCAAAATATATTTCCCGTTTTTTACCGTCACCGGAAAGAAAGACACCTCCCCCATGAAGTTTGCCGTAAAACGAGAGGTTGGATGATGATAGAGCGTATTCGGCAAACCAATCTGTTCGACTTTTCCTTGATTCATCACCACTACTGCATCAGAAATAGCAAAAGCTTCTGTTTGATCGTGAGTCACATAAAGCACCGTAATACCGAGTTTTTGTTGTAAATGGCGAATCATCTCACGCATGGCGCGGCGCAAATTGGTATCCAAATTACTTAACGGTTCATCAAATAATAAAATTTGTGGCGCAATTACCAACGCCCGCGCCAAAGCAACGCGCTGTTGTTGCCCACCGGAAAGTTGTTCGATACGGCGATGTTCAAAACCCTCGAGCTCCACCATTTTTAATGCTTGACTGACTTTTTCGGCGATGTCTGAGGAATGGGGTTCCTGCATTTTCAAACCAAATGCCACATTTTCCCCGACGGTTAAATGCGGGAAAAGCGCATAGGATTGAAATACAATGCCGACACCACGCTGTTGTGGCGGTAACCGACTGATGTCCTTTCCGTCACATAAAATTTGCCCTTGATCGAGATCTTCCAATCCGGCAATCAGACGCAGAATGGTGGTTTTGCCACACCCTGATGCGCCCAACAAAGTCGTAAATTTGCCTTTTTCAAAAGAAAGATTGAAATCTTGCAATACCTTGGTTGAACCAAAGGCTTTATAAACCTGTTTTAATTCAATATGTTGTGTCATGTTATCGTCCTAACTTTGTCTCACCGACCCATCGACCGAATAAGCCGAGAACCAGCATCATAATCACAATTAAACTGGCACCGTACGCCACCGCCAAGCCGTAATCGCCGTCTTCCACCCGATTTAAAATAAACGAGGTTGCCACGCGGGTGCTTGGTGTAACTAAGAAAATAATCGCGCTAATGGTCGTCATGGCACGCACAAAACTCGTCACCAAAGCGGACAATAAAGCGGGCTTCAATAAAGGTAAGGTAATAAAACGTAGTGTCTGAAATGCGCTAGCTTTTAAAGAATAGGCGGCTTCATCCAATGCCGGATCTAACTGTTTAAAATTCACTAATGCGGCACGCAAACCAATGGGCATATTGCGCGTGACCATCGAAAGCACAATAATCGCCCCGGTGCCGGTTAAATAAAGCGGGACATTATTGAACGCAAGGATGTAAGACACGCCGGCAACCGTTCCCGGCACGGCAAAACTGAGTAGCGTGAGAAATTCAATGTGTTTTTGTCCGAAGAAGCGATGACGAGAAAAGAAATAAGCCAACAAAAAACCGCTCATGGCAGTAAAAGGTGCAGCAATCACGGCGAACAAGACGGTTTGCATTAAAGACGGAATCGCGCCGTTCTTCCAGCCTTGTCCGAATAACGTGATGTAATGTTGTAAAGTAAAGGTGTGATTAACACCCCAGTTCTGCATCACGCTGCCGTAAAAAATACTGCCATACAATAACGCATTGAAACCAACCCAGGCAGCAAAAATGCTCACAACGGTAATTTTTAAACCGAAAGATAAAGGCGTGCTTCGACCTTCAAACCCTTTGCCCGAGAGCGTAACGTAATTTTTACGCCCGATAAAATGATATTGCAGCCAGAAAATCCCGAGGGAAATGCTTAACAAAATAATCCCCAAGGCACTTGCGGAGAAATAATCGTTTTGTGCCCCCACAATGTAAAAATAAATTTGCGTTGCCAACACATCAAAATTGCCACCTAACACAAAAGGCGAGCTGAAATCCGCCAAGGATTGCACCATGACAATTAAAAAAGCATTGGCGAGTGCCGGTTTTAATAAAGGCAAGACGATAAAACGGAAACTCTGCCAACGATTTGCGCCGAGCATGACGGCGGCCTCTTCTAATTTTGGGGAAAGGTTTTTTAATGCGCCTTCCAACAACATAAAGGCCATTGGCGTGAGTGCCAACGTGTGGGAAATCAGAATACCGTTAAAGCCATAAAGCCAATTCGGACTCACACCAAAATGTTGCCCGAGAAATTGAGTGACATAGCCTGAGCGCCCAAACATCAACATCACGCCTAAACTCACCACAAATGGCGGCGTCACCATCGGCAATAAAGAAAAGATCTTACTGATAAACAAACTGCGTTTGGCGATTCTTGTGGTGTATAACGCCAAAACAAGGGCAAAGGCAACAGAACACAAACCGACGGCAGAGGACACCGCCAAGGAATTACCAATGACTTTCCACAAGCCGAGGTGGTTTAATAACGTAAAAACATTGCCAAACTCACCGGATTCGCCGGTAAAAAAGATCGTAAATAATGCGCTTATCGGATAAAAAATAAAGCCGATAACCAAGACGGCAAGCCCTGTAGCGACCGCCAATAAAAAACGATCTCCACGCAAAAAACCTAACCGCGCCAAGGCATTGACGAATACTGCGCCGATGGCAATAAACAGGAAAATCACCGCATAGCCGAAACGGAAAGCATAGGCCTCCGCCGAGAACCAAATAAACGCGACCAAAAGTGCGGTCAAAATAACAGTTATTTTTGCCGAGTGGCGAGAAACAGGCTGTCGCTGAAACAAGGGGAAAATCCACAATGCACCAAACCACAGCCAACTGATATTGACCTGAGCCCATCCCATCGCAGCAAAATATTCTTTGGCGGTTGCTCCGAAAAGACCATAATCCAAGGCACGTACCGGCAAACAGGCAAATGCCAGAAAAGCGAGCAAAATCCAAATGATGGGGTGGTGAAAGCGGTGTTTTAGCATGGATACGTCAGCATAAGATCTTGCTCGGCACGATATTTATGCCGAGCATAGGATGGGTTATTTCGATAATTTGATGTCAGCCAGCCACTTATTAATTAATCGCTTGCCTTCATCTTTAGAACCGAATTTCACAAAATCAAATTCAACAAAATCTAATTTTTTCGGATCAACGGATTTTGGTGAAGATTCCGCATTGGCATTGGTTGGGATTTGATATAAGCCAAATTCACGCCATGGCATTTCCTGCACCTCTTTCGACAACACAAAATCCATAAAAAGTTTGGCGTTATCGAGGTTGCGTGCGCCTTTAATAATACTCGCACCACCCAATGCATAACCGGTTTTTCCTTGTGGGATCACCGTTTCCACCGGCGCACCCTTTTCCTTTTCGGTGGCATACGCATGCACAAAACCGACACTCACCGCACTTTCACCACGAGATAAATTCGCCGTCACCAAATTACTTTTTACATATTGCGAGACGTTTTCATTGAGCTTTTTCAAATAATCAAAGGCTTTCTCTTCGCCCCAAAGTTGGATCAAGGTTGCCATGATCGTATAAGTCGTACCGGAAGCGCGCGGATCCGGCAGTTGAATTTCACCTTTATATTCCGGTTTGAGCAAATCTTCCCAGGTTTGCGGTGCGGGCAAACCCAGTTGTGCCAATTTTTGTGTATTCACACCAAAGCCCAACACCAACATATAGACAGCAGACGTGAAATCACCTTTTTCTGCCATGAGCGACTTAAACTGCGGTAAGATTTCCGCTTGTTTTGGCGAACGGTAGGCTTCTAACAAACCCAACTCGCCCGCTTGGAAATGCGGCTCAATGGTACCGCCATACCAAAAATCTGCCTGTGGGTTGTCTTTCTCTGCTTTGATCTTGCCAAAAATGGTTTCCGTGCCGCCATGTACGAATTCAGTTTTCACATTATACTTTTCCCCGAACTGCGTCGTCACTTTTTCACACAAGGCATTTTGCACCGTGCAATACACAGTCAAACGCCCTTCTGCCGCTACCTGTTGGCTAAAAAATAAAGACGAAAGACACACCAAACCTAAACTCTGTTTAAACCATTTTTGCATTTGAACAACCTCTTAAATTAAAAATAAGATGGAGATGAATTATATGCTATTACACAAAAAAGACTAAATTGATTTTTCTTCTTTGTCAGGCTTGTTTTCTAACCATATCCATTATCCTTTATTTAACAAGGTTTACGTTAAGATTATAGAGTCGAGCAAAATTTGCTCAAGTGATAAGCCGTTATCCGTTGATATATATCAGAAAGTAAACGTAAAAAAACTGACCGCACTTTTTATTATAGCCAGCTAAAGACTATGCGTATGGAGCTAAATAGCTTAAGCGATGAACAGAAAAAAATCCCTGCTACATAATGAACAAGGCTGACAACCGAAACTCAACATATAGAATGATTATTTAACCCCTCGTAGCGTGCAACTTGTTGCACGAATAATTAACCTCGATG
>NZ_CALIWN010000067.1:0-54356 GCF_938046485.1 uncultured Aggregatibacter sp.
CCCAGTGCAATACCGAGCTCAATATTTAAGTTAACTAACCTGTCCAACTTTTGGGGGCAGATCAAAGTGCGGTCAAATTTTGTATTGTATTTTAATAATTGCTAAACTAGTTGAAAGTATCAACTGATTTTATAAAGGAGAGAACATGAGTTCGTTAAAATGCCAAGCTGAAGAAGCGAAAGTGTGTTGCTGTGTTGATGTCGGCACCGTCATTGATGGTTCCGATTGCACCATCGATTTTGAGCAGGTGTATGCCACGGAAGCGCAGGCAAAAGAAGCATTAGCCTATTTAACTGAAAAAGCGAGAGCGGCAGAAAGCGATCCGTGCAAGATTAACAGCGAAATAAGTGCGGTGGAAAATGGCGTTAAATTGAAAGCCACCTTTGAATTTTGCTGCCAAGCGGAATCCATGATTTTCCAACTTTCTACGCGCTAATTTCGGGTGTAAAAAAGAAAAAAGCTTAAGTGTGAGAACTTAAGCTTTTTTTATAGATGATTTGGCGCATCCCGAGTGATTTCAGATCGACATAATAAAAAGGCGGTAAAAATAGGTTAAATTTTTACCGCACTTACCGAGCACGAATCTATTATTCGTGCATGCCTAATTTTTTCTCCAAATAGTGGATATTGGTGCCACCTTTTTGGAAGTTTTTATCTTCAAGAATCAGTTCATGCAACGGAATATTGGTTTTAATGCCGTCAATGATGGTTTCTGATAACGCATTTTGCATACGACGGATCGCCACTTCACGGGTATCGCCGTAAGTAATCAATTTCGCAATCATGGAATCATAATGCGGAGGAACCGTATAACCTGCGTAAATGTGAGAATCCCAACGCACACCTAAACCACCCGGAGAATGCAAATGATCAACTTTGCCCGGTGATGGCAAGAAGGTTTTTGGATCTTCCGCGTTGATACGACATTCTATCGCATGGCCTTTGACTTTAATGTCTTCTTGTTTGAAAGAAATCGGCAAGCCGGAAGCAATGCGCAATTGCTCTTTCACCAAGTCCACACCGGTAATCATTTCCGTCACCGGATGTTCCACTTGAATACGGGTATTCATTTCAATGAAATAGAACTCACCGTTTTCATATAAGAATTCGAATGTACCTGCACCGCGATAACCGATTTCTACACAAGCCTTCGCACAGCGGGAACCGATATCACGACGAACTTCTTCTGTGATACCCGGTGCAGGCGCTTCTTCCACCACTTTTTGGTGGCGACGTTGCATAGAACAATCACGCTCTGCCAAGTAAACCGCATTGCCGTGGGTGTCCGCTAATACTTGAATTTCCACGTGACGTGGATTTTCCAAATATTTTTCCATGTAAACCATGTCGTTGTTGAAAGCCGCTTTCGCTTCGGCTTTCGTCATGGCAATAGACTCTTCCAACGCCTCTTCGCTACGCACTACGCGCATACCACGACCGCCGCCGCCGCCCGAGGCTTTGATAATGATCGGGTAGCCGATACGTTTCGCAATTTCTTTATTTCTTGCGATGTCAGAAGTTAATGGGCCATCAGAACCCGGTACGCAAGGTACACCGGCTTTTTTCATGGCGTTAATGGCGGACACTTTATCGCCCATTAAACGAATCACGTCAGCGGTTGGGCCGATGAAGATAAAACCGGAACTTTCTACTTGTTCGGCAAAATCCGCATTTTCAGAAAGAAAGCCATAGCCCGGGTGAATAGCGTCAGCACCGGTCACTTCAGCGGCAGCAATAATTGCCGGAATATTTAAATAACTTTTTGCAGATTGAGCAGGGCCGATACACACGGTTTCATCTGCAAGCAGAACGTGTTTTAACTCACGGTCTGCCGTAGAATGTACCGCAACGGTTTTAATGCCCAATTCTTTACAGGCGCGCAAAATTCGCAGAGCAATTTCGCCGCGATTTGCGATAACAACTTTTTCTAACATAATAAATCCATTCTTGTTTAAATTATGGTGTGCTATGTTAATTATTCGATAATAATCAACGGCTCATCAAATTCGACAGGCTCACCATCATTTACCAAAATAGCTTTTACTACACCTGCTTTATCCGCTTCAATACGGTTCATCATTTTCATCGCTTCAACGATGCAAAGTGCATCACCTACTTTTACGGTTTGACCGACTTCAACAAAGGCTTTCGCTTCTGGGCTTGGGCTACGATAGAATGTGCCGACCATCGGAGAGCGGATCTTATGACCGGCAATTTCCTCAGGTGCGGCAGCAAGTGCTGCTGGTGCTGCGGCAGGTGCAGCAGGTGCCGCAACCGGTGTTGGTGCCGCTGCTGGAATGGAATATTGAACATTTGCCGGTGCAGCAACTGTAGCACGACTAATGCGTACAGAGCCCTCTTCTTCTGAAACCTCAAGTTCCGTAATGCCGGATTCTTCTACTAATTCAATCAGTTTTTTAATTTTACGAATGTCCATAGTTTTCCCTAAAACATATTAAATTTAAACCGCACTTTTTAGAAAAAAAGCGCGGTGTGGATTAAGATAAATTTTCGCCCGAGAGATTACCGCAAAATCATCATTTTGGCGATAAAATTCTGTGATTTTCGTTAAATTTCGTCAAATTTTACTTTTTTGAAAGATAATTTACGGCAAACTGCAACGCAAAATCATACCCTTGCGCACCGCAGCCACAAACCACCCCTTCCGCCACATCGCTAAAATAGGAATGATGACGAAACGGTTCTCGTTTATGAATATTGGATAAATGCACTTCAACGAAAGGAATGCCAACGGCAAGTAACGCATCACGCAAGGCTACACTGGTGTGGGTATAGGCCGCGGGATTGATGATAATAAAATCCACTTTTTGAAAGCTTTGGTGAATTTTCTCAATCAATTTTTCTTCGCTATTGGCTTGAAAACAATCCAGTGCCACTTGCTGTTTTACTGCTTGTTGTTGCAAATGCTGTTCAATTTCCGCTAAGGATAAATGCCCGTAATGACCCGGTTCACGCACACCCAACATATTCAAATTCGGGCCATTTAACAGTAAAATGTTGTATTTTGATGACATATCACATTCCTTTTTATTGCGCGCATTATAATGATTTTTCGCTTTCGGCTGGTCTAATCTGTAAAAACCGCACTATAAAAAATAACCGAAAAAATGACCGCACTTTTAATCTAAAATGACTTCGGTGATGAATTCCGAATCCAAGCCAACGACAGGTAATTCCGACCCCGGCCAGGTTCTGACGACTTGATAATCCATTAAATCCAGTGTGTCTAACCCCGGCGTGACATTTGGCGTATATTGTTTTGCCATACGCGCCAGTTGGGTTAAACCAAAGCTACTTTCAATGCTGGAACTGATAACCGCTTTCATACCTAACGCGTGCGCCTGTTCAATCAACTCAGCACAACGTTCAATAGAGCCCACCAACGTCGGTTTAATCACAATCGCCGCCAAGTGCGGTTCTTTTTCCACACGAAAATCAGGCTCGCGTACACTTTCATCCCAGGCAATGCTAATGCCGGTCTCTGCCGCAAATTGACGACTTTCCTCACGGGTTTTGCAAGGTTCTTCAATAAATTGAATGCGCGCACGGTGTTCCGGTTTCACATATTTGGCAAACATTTGCGCTTTAGCCGGCGTCCAACTGCGGTTAGCATCTAGCCGTAATTGCAAGTCCGGAATGGCTTCTAACAGCATATCGGCAATCAGGCCATCACGATTGGCTTCATACATGCCCACTTTCACTTTCGCCACTTTTTCACCCTGCATTTGATCCAGCGGTTCATAAAGCTCATCCGGATCGCCATAACATAAAGGTGCCGTTTGATAATTGCCTTCATCGTCCAAGCGACCTTTCATTTCCATCAAGGCACAACTGAGCCCGAACGCCACGGAAGGATATAAATCCGCCGTTAAATCCAATTTCACATTACAACTGCGGGATTGATCCCATTTTTCCAGCCATTCGATGGCTTGGGCTTGGGCTTGGTCTAAGGTTTCATGACTAAACTCCGGCAATGGTGCAATTTCACCCCAACCTTCATTTTGCCCACAGCACACTTTTACCAAAAGGCCTTCACGCTTTTTCAAAAAGCGATTGCGCAAAATCAGTTGCGAATCTACCGGAATGGAATAACGGAAAAGTTGGTAACGACGATGTTGAATGGCGCAATTTTTCTTTTCATAGAAAATTTTGCCAACCCGTTGAATATGTTCCAGTAAAACCGGATCGGTAATCTTGTCATAAATGACTAAATCGAATTTATACGGAATGGTAGTTTGCGATAGGGTTTGCTGAATGTCGTGCAACATGTCATCGGTAATGCCATCGCCTTTTAAGGCTAAATCAATGTCCGAGTCTTCTCGAAAATTCCCTTTCCCGCGCGAGCCAAACAAAATCGCTGTTTCAACATTGGGGAAATGGCGCAAATGCCAACCGATATTTTTAATGATTGTTTCTGTTAAACCGAAATCCATTGTCTGTTACTCCGTCTATGATGAATAAAATGCGTGATGAAAGCAGGGGATTTTCGCTGCATTTAAGCGACATCCCACCAAATTAACGCCCATTTGCGTTGCCCGTGTTCGATGGCTTCATTGTTCTGTTGTTTTTGACGATAAAATGCGGATAAGCCTTGTTTTTCTTTGTCGTTCAACGGACCAAGTGAAAATTCTACGGAAGCCAGTAAGTCTTCGTAGGTTTCGCCCATAAAGCGACCGGATTCCGTTTCAATGAAATTCAGATTCGCTTGAATGCCTTTTTGATAAAGCCGATTGAGCAGGTAAATATAGGTGGGGAAACCCACATCATTACGCCCAATCGCAGAAAACACGCCTTCATCTAAAAAATGGCGTTGCGTCACCGAAGTGAGATACACCCGTTTTTTGGCTTTGGCGCAGATCTTCGCGATCATATCATCTAAGTCATCGACCAAGGTAGAGCGGGAGGCAAGTACCACATCTGCCGCCGGCACATCATCCCAGTTATCCGCCCAAGATTTATGGAGTAAGTGTAAATTATCCAGTTGTAGGGCGTGTTTGAACTCAGCCAGTGCCGCCAACATGCCCGTGCTGTAATCCAATGCGTAAACCTGACGACAATGTTGCGCCAAAGGTACGGCAAATGTACCCGGACCGCAGCCGATATCCAAGAGGGTTTCATCCGGCTGCATTTGCATTGCCGCCATTAACTGCGCGTTATAGCAACTTGGCTTACCCACCAAATTTTCAGCCATTTTGGGCGCTTTTTTATCCCATTTGTTCGGCGGCAAATGAGAATGATTACAGGCGATAAGATGTTGCTTATAAAGCGCATTAAAATCTATGTCGTCGATTGTCATAAGTCATCCTCAGGCATTCTAAGTGCGGTCGTTTTGGGTCGTATTTTTATTTCACTTGATTTAACAGGAATTGTACGAGCAAGGAAACCGGTCTGCCGGTTGCGCCTTTGTTTGCGCCTTGTAGCCATGCGGTTCCGGCAATGTCGAGGTGCGCCCATGGGTATTTCTTGGTGAAATTGGCGAGGAACGCCCCTGCTGTGATCGCACCGCCCCAACGTCCGCCAATATTGGCTAAATCGGCAAAGTTGGATTTTAACTGTTCTTGGTATTCTTCGCTTAACGGTAAACGCCATGCCTTGTCGGCACTTTGTTGTGCCGCTTGTTCAAGCGCGGCTGCAATGTCGTCATGGGTAGAGACTAAACCACTGTTGTGTTGCCCTAATGCGACGACGCAAGCACCTGTTAAGGTGGCAATGTCGATGACCAGTTCAGGATCGAAACGTTCTACATAAGTGAGGGTATCGCATAAGACGAGGCGGCCCTCTGCGTCAGTATTTAACACTTCCACGGTTAAGCCGTTCATAGTAGTGAGAATATCGCCCGGGCGATAAGCGTTGCCGTCCGGGAGATTTTCACAGCCTGCCATCACACCGATCACATTTAACGGTAGTTGTAGCTGTGCTAATGCATTCATCACGCCGTAAACGGAGGCTGCGCCGCACATGTCGTATTTCATTTCATCCATATCCGCAGCCGGTTTTAGGGAAATACCGCCGGCATCAAAGGTTAGGCCTTTACCTACTAACACAATCGGTTTTGCGTTCGGGTTCAGGGCATTACGGTATTCCATAATGGCTAATTTTGCTTCGTTGTGCGCCCCGCGAGATACTGCAAGATAGGCACCCATACCCAGTTTTTCCATCTCGGCTTCACCTACAATAGTGGTTTTTATCAGTGGTGAGGTTTCGGCTAAGTGCAAGGCTTTGTTCGCTAGATAAGTTGGGTTGCACACATTCGGTGGGCAGTTCGCCACATCTTTAGCATGGCGTACGCCGAGGGTGATTGCAGAGGCATGCTGAATCGCTTGTTCGGCGGATGCCAGCTCATCTGCGCCAACGTTAAAAATCACCCCTGAAAGTGCGGTGGATTTTTCTGCTATTTTTTGACTCTTGAATTGAGTGAATTGATATAAATCCTGTTCGATGGTTTCAATAGCAAAGCGGATGTTCCAGTAAAGCGCCCGTTGATTAAGTGGAATTTCAGTTAAAAAACTGACCGCACTTTTAGCTTGGGTAGTTTTTAGGGCTTGGACGGTTTTTTGGATAAGCTGTTTATATTGACGTTCATTTAGTAGTTCGCCTGCTTTGCCACAACCCACCAGTAACACACGTTCGGCGGCAATATTGGGAAGATGGCGTAATAATGTCGTCTCGCCTAACTTGCCGCTGACTTCGCCACTTTCTACCAATCGGCTGAGGTAATTTTGTGAAATGTCGTTAATTTTAGCCGCACTTGGTGATAGGGTTTTCTCTTCAAAAACGCCGACAATCAGGCAATCGGCAGATGTGTTTATGGCGACTTGTTGCGCGCTGTAGTTCATGTTTTCCTCGCTTATTTTTCTGTTTTCAATGTCAAATTTAAGGTATTATACGCCACTTATTATTTCGGGCTTGCACTTAATTTGCCCGTGTCAAATGCAACGAATTTAATCTCTTTTGCTGAAATAGCAAGAAAAAATAGGCAAAAAAAGTGATTTTAACCAGATATTTAACGAAAGAAGTTTTTAAAAGCCAAATAGCGATTTTGTTCATTTTGCTGCTGATTTTTTTCTGTCAACAGTTGGTGCGCGTGTTGGGTTCTGCCGCGAATGGACAAGTGCCTGCCGATTTGGTGTTTTCCTTGCTCGGGTTAGGGATGCCAACCATGGCGCAATTAATGTTGCCGCTTTGTTTATTCATCGCGATTTTGTTGACCCTTGGGCGGCTCTATGCCGAAAGTGAAATTACCGTCATGCGCGCTTGCGGTATTGGTCAAGGCATTTTGATTAAAGTCGTCTTGATCCTGTCTTTGTTTACTGCTGCGGTGGCGGCTTACAATGCCTTATGGTTGACGCCGTGGGCGATTCATAAGCAAACGGAAATTGTAGAAGAAGCGAAAGCCAATCCGAATATGGGGGCATTGTCTGCCGGTCAATTTATGACGGCAAATAGCAGCGATTTCGTGTTGTTTATTGATAACATTCAAGATAACCAAATCAATAACGTTTATGTCTTCCAAACCCAGCCAAAAGGGCAGAGCAAGCCTTCCGTGATTGTGGCGGAAAAAGGCGAATTAAAAGCCTTGCCAAACGGTGATCAGATCTTAAATTTGCAAAATAGTGATCGTTTTGAAGGTACCGCAATTTTGCCTGATTTTCGCATTACGCATTTTGACGAATATCAAGCTTATTTAGGCCATAAAACCGTGGCAGAGGATGCCGATGAAGCCGGTGAAATGGACATTATGCAATTGTGGAATGCCAATACGCCGGCGATGAAAACCGAGTTTCATTGGCGTCTAACCTTGATTCTCGCGGTGCCGATTATGGCATTGCTGGCAGTGCCGTTAAGCCGTGTGAATCCACGTCAAGGCCGCTTTGCCAAAGTATTGCCGGCGTTGTTGTTATATTTGATTTACTTCCTATTACAAAGCTCGCTGAAGTCTGCCGGCAGCGCAGGCAAATTAGATGCCTCGTTGTTCATGCCGTTAGTGAATATCGCCTTTTTCGCTTTTGCGATTTTCTTGAATAGTTGGCATAGTGCGTTTATGTATCGCATTCGTTATTCCTTCGGCAAGACGGCAAAACAAGGATAAACATGATGAATACATTAGAACGCTATATCGGTAAAAGCATTTTAGGCACGATTTTTGCCACGTTATTCATGTTGGTAGGCTTGTCTGCGATCATTAAATTTGTGGAGCAATTTCGTAGCGTCGGTAAAGGCACTTACGATATTTGGCAAGCGATTGCTTACACCGTATTGACCATGCCAAAAGATGTGGAAACGTTTTTCCCCATGGCAGCCTTATTGGGCGCATTAATCGCCTTAGGCAACCTTGCCAGCCGGAGTGAATTGGTCGTCATGCAGTCTTCCGGTTTTTCCCGTATGCGAATCGGTCTTGCGGTGATGAAAACCACCATTCCGTTAGTTTTATTGACCATGATGATTGGCGAATGGGGTATTCCGCAAACCGAACAATTTGCCCGTGATATGCGTTCCAAAGCCATTTCCGGCGGGTCGATGTTATCGGTAAAAAACGGCATTTGGGCGAAAGATGGCAATAATTTCGTGTATGTTCGCAGCATCTCCGATGACATAGAATTACACGATATTTATATTTACACCTTTAATGAACAACGCCGCTTGGAAAAACTCAAGCACGCTAATCAGGCCATATTTAATGACGGCAAGTGGATGTTACAACAAGTCAATGAATCCATCATTCAACCAGAGGGAGTCAACACGGTCAACCGCTTAAATGAAGAATGGCAAACCAATTTAACCCCAGACAAACTGGGCGTGGCATCTTTAAGACCCACATCGTTGTCCATTTCGGGATTATCTAATTACATCACCTTCTTAAAAGAAACGGGGCAGGATTCAAAAAACTTCGAGCTCACCTATTGGCGCAAGTTGTTTCAACCTATTTCTGTGGGCGTGATGATGATGTTAGCGCTGTCCTTTATTTTCGGCCCATTGCGTAGCGTCACTGCCGGTGCACGCATTCTCATCGGGATTTGTTTTGGCTTCTTGTTTTATGTAGTGAATGAACTGTTCGGCAAATTCAGCTTGGTTTACAACACCACTCCGTTAATCGGTGCGCTGATGCCGAGTATGTTATTCTTAGCGATTACATGGTGGCTACTGGCACGTAAACGGAGCTAATGGCTACCGATAGAATATAAAGCAAAAAACAATGTAAAATTTGTGTAAATCTTCCCCTCTGAGTTCCAAAT
This sequence comes from uncultured Aggregatibacter sp., assembly GCF_938046485.1. Classification (NCBI taxonomy): domain Bacteria; kingdom Pseudomonadati; phylum Pseudomonadota; class Gammaproteobacteria; order Pasteurellales; family Pasteurellaceae; genus Aggregatibacter; species uncultured Aggregatibacter sp. The sequence goes on from NZ_CALIWN010000067.1 coordinate 9,255, forward strand.
AGTGTAGAATCTGTACAAGTCTGTATGGATTCTGATCTTTAATGAGAAAAGTTTCAATGAATAAGTGTGCTAATTCAGTATTTAAATTAACTTTGGAGTTCATGTTATGAGCGTAACCGAAAGCTTTCTTTCACGTTTATCGCAAAAAATAAAAGCATTTTACCTCGATCAACAAGGGGTATATGGTGTCATGACGGCACTGTTGTTATTGCCGTTGATCATCCTCGTGGCATTTACCGTAGAAACCACCGGTATTTTGCTTGATAAAACTCGTTTATCACAAGCTACCGACCAAGCCGCCTTATTGTTGACAGCGGAGAATAACGAATTTCGTGCCAAAAAGGATCACAGTGATCTCATGCGCCAAAATTTAACAGCGCAAGAAAAAGCACTCCCGGCAGACAAACAATTTAGTACAAGAGTGGCAAAACGTAATCAAGAATTAGTACAAGACACGGTGAAGTTGTATTTGCGCTCTTATGGTGAAGGCGCAAACGCACCAATTACCATTACAAAAGATTTTACCGCCTTTTGTGAACCGCTCAGTCAGTCCGGTAAAGGTGAAGACGGTGTAACTTGCACCGTGCAAGGAGATGTCCGCCGTAAAAATGGTTTTAATATAATTAATGAATGGGTAAAAAGCCCGGATGGTCGCCTACCGGTCAATTCAGGCGCGTCTTATGCCGTGAAGCAAAGTGGTGGTGTACCAATGGAAGTGATGTTGGTTGCTGACTTTTCGGGCTCAATGAACCAAGATTTAAATAACAACAATAAGCCATTACCTTCGGGAGTACAGAGCAAGATTGAGGTGTTAAGAGAAGTTGTTGATGAAGTAACACAGATTTTATTACCCCAAGGTACGGTAGATGGACATAATCGAGTGGGATTTGTGACCTTTAATACAGCAGTTCGACAATGGAATGATAAGAAAAATTGTACATTGCCTATTTTCCCTATTGCAGGAAAAGACACTGAGTCAATTAAATATAATATTCAGTTAGGCAATGGATTTAACGAAACTGCAGATGAATTGACAAAGCGAGTCGCTAAAAAACATGGTAAGAAAGTGGATTATTTCAGCAATTGCCAACTACCAGGAAAAGGTTCAGGGAAGCCAACGGATAAGAATTATACGACTTTGGAATGTGAAGCTACAGATTCAAGAGAAGAGGCAATAAAAATGGCCATTGTTGAAGAAGATGATATAAACTCTGAGAAATTGATTAAAGAGTACATAAATATCAAAAAAACAGTGGAACAAATTGATCATTTTGATGGTTCTCCGCAAAAATATTCCATTATCCTTGATGTGCCTGTACATAAGATTAATGAAACCTGCCCTGAGAATAATGGTCAACCAACAAGTCAGGCTTGGTTTAGTAATGGTAAGGAACAAAAAGACCTCGTAAAAACATTTAGCTCCATTGAACCTAACCATCAAACAAATGCTTCATCAGGTATGATAACAGCAACTAATATCATGTCTGCTAAAGATACTGCTTATCAAGCAAAATTAGATAAAATAGGAAAAAATGCTAGAAGGGTAATGGTAGTTGTTTCTGATGGGATAGATAACTTTCCATATTGGGGATCTTTTGTGGAATTCCAAAATAATGGAATGTGTCAAAAAATTAAGGATAAATTAAATTCTTTACAAAATCCAAAATATAGTAAGGAAGATACAAGAATCGGTTTTATTGCCATTTCTTATGACCCAAGAAAAGGAACTGCAAATGCTACAACAAATAATAATATGCAGAACTATAATGCATGGAAAAAATGTGTTGATGATTACTACTACGTTGTTAAAAGCAAACAACAATTACTTGATGCCTTTAATGAAATTTTAGGTCTTCAAGAAGAGTTGGGAACATCCTCTTCACAAAAAATAAAACGCAAATAATGCGATAATACCCTCCAAATACAATGCCGATCAGTGAACACCGATCGGCATTTTTTGTAGCGTGCATCTTGATGCACGACCGATTTCACACCGAATGCCATTTCCCTTATGTCGAGGATTTTTAATTTCGTGCAACAAGTTGCACGCTACGGGGATGCATGAAATAAAGTGCGGTGGATTTTTCTGACGTTTTAAACGTTGTTGAAATCCACCGCACTTTTTTTGGGGGGGGAGTAATATATGAAGACATGGTAGCGTGCATCTTGATGCACGATGAATTCCCCACCGCACACGATGTTGCCCACGGATTTATCGAATACCGTGCCATTCGCGGATTGACCCAATGTAACTCCGAACGTCATTCTTCACATCAACGATTCATCATTTCGTGCAACAAGTTGCACGCTACAAGGGAGATAAAATAAAGTGCGGTTTAATATGTAAGTGTCGTTAGTATTCCGAGCTACGTGCTAAAACCTCACGTTTTCCATTTTGAGCGGCGGAAACGATGCCTTGTTCTTCCAGCTGCTCCATAATATTGGCGGCACGGTTGAAACCTACACGGAAACGGCGCTGAATAGCGGAAATTGAGGTCGTACCGGTGCTGACAACAAAATCTACCACTTCGTCAAAGAGCTCATCAATTTCATCGGAACGATCGAGATTACGCTCACTGTCGCTTTCATTTTCATCGTTACCATCTAAAATACCATCAATGTAATTGGGTTTGCCGCGCGCTTTCCAATCGTCCACGACACGCACGACCTCATCATCACTCATGAAGGCACCGTGAATTCGGATTAATTCAGTAGAACCTTGCGGAGAATAGAGCATATCGCCTTTGCCTAACAAGGATTCAGCACCAACCGCATCTAAAATCGTGCGAGAGTCGATTTTCGTTGCCACGGTAAATGCAATACGGCTTGGCACGTTAGCTTTGATTAAGCCGGTAATCACATCAACAGATGGACGTTGAGTGGCTAGAATCAGGTGAATACCGATGGCACGCGCCTTTTGGGCTAACCGGGCGATAAGCTCTTCCACTTGCTTACCGGCAACCATCATTAAATCAGCAAATTCATCCACAATTACCACGATGTAACTGAGTTTTTCTAACGGCGGTGCGAGTGAATCCATGGAATCCCCCGGACGCCATAACGGATTCGGGATCGGCATATTTAAGGCATTATATTCATCGATTTTTTCATTGAATCCTTCAATATTGCGCACGCGCAAAGCCGACAATAATTGATAACGGCGTTCCATTTCATCTACGCACCAGCGTAAAGCATTCGCGGCTTTTTTCATGTCCGTGACTACCGGGGTCAATAGGTGTGGAATGTCGTTGTAAATAGAAAGCTCCACCACTTTTGGGTCGATCATGATGAATTTCACTTCTTCCGGTTTTACACGGTACAACAAACTCAAAATCATGGTATTAACCCCAACGGATTTCCCGGAACCGGTAGTCCCTGCGACCAACAAGTGTGGCATTTTGGCTAAATCCACAACGACCGGTTTGCCGCTAATGTCTTTCCCTAACGCCATCGAAAGCAAGGCTTTGGAATGGCGGAATTCATCGCTGTCTAAAACATCCCGCAGCGGCACCATTTGGCGGTGATCGTTTGGCGTTTCAATGCCGATATAAGGTTTACCGGGAATCACTTCCGCCACACGAATGGAACGAAACATCAATGCGCGCGCCAAATCCGTATCCAAACCGGTGACTTTGGAGGCTTTCACACCGGGATCTAACTCCAGTTCATACCGTGTTACCACCGGGCCGATTAAGACATCCTTCACTTTAGCTTTGACGTTAAAATTACGTAATTGCTGCTCAATGCGTTGTGAAGTTTCCACAATTTCTTCTTGGGTTATATTTTGTGCTTGTGAATGATGATGCTCTAATAAATCCAAGCTAGGCAATGGGGTAGAGGGTTTTTCCAAACGACTACTGTGTTGTTGAAAGGCAGGATGCACCAATGAATTGCCATAAGGTTTATAGGCTACGCTTTCCGGCGTCGTGGTCGGTAATTCAGGTTCTTGCACCATTTGCGGAGAGGCCTCTTGCGTACTCATAGTTTGTGTACGCTGTTCCATTTCTTGTGAGCGTTGTTGTTCCTGCGCAATAAGTTGGTGAGCTAATGGATTTTCAGGTGCCTGTTCTCCATGTGAAGGTGACTCTTCTCTAGGATAAACTAACGAAACTGACGGAATCACATCATCTTCGCTAAAATTAGGCGTGTAAAAATCTGATGTAAAATCGACCGCACTTTGTGTCTCTGGTTGGCGGTTTATCTCAGTCATTGAGCACGTAGAAACCGGTGTTGCCTGAGGCTGCATGTTGTTTTGTTGTTGCGCAATACTCACATGAGGCAACGGTTCGGTTGGCTCAAAATCTGTGATAGTAAAGGTTTTTGCTTCTGTTTGTGGCGGCGCTGTTGTTAGTGGCGTCGTGTTGTTATCCGCAGATTGGGCAACCGTTTGTAATCCATGAATAGTAATCGGTGCCGTTGTTTGATTTTCTTTGGCGAGCGGCACCTGCGGGATTTCTGAAGAAGACGCTGCAGCCGGCATTTCCGCTGTAACCTCGGTTTGTGGCATCACGTGTTCGTGCATAGTCGGGGGCGTTTCCGGTGAATTTTGCATGGTAAGCCACTGATAAAAACGCACGATCAGGCGAATAAAAGAGGCGCCTGAACAGAAGATAAACCCTATCACGGCAAATACCACCGCAAGGCAAAGCAAGCCGAATTTACCCAAACTCGGATATAAGTTTAACGTTAAGCTTCCGCCCAACACGCCACCGGCAAGGTAACTGGCGGTATTGCTGAGCGATAACGTGCAAATCACTGTTAAGCCACATAAGAGTAAAATAAAACCGAAAGAGCGCAATGCGACTTTCGTTCCGGTTAGGTGATTGAGGCGTTGGGTGCGAAGTAAATACAGGGGAATAAAACATAAGCTAAACGGAATAAGATTGCCGATATAACCGAAAAAAACGAAAAATAAATCCACAAACCATGCACCCAGTGCGCCGGCCTTGTTGATGGTTTCTGATGAAAAACTGGAGGTTGCCCATGAGTTGTCTAATGGGGTATAGCCTGACCAAGCAATAATTAAATAAAGCCCGAAAAGTGCGGTCAATCCGAGCAGTAAATTGCCTAAGTAGGTTTTCAAAGAAAAATGCGCTAATGTGTGTTTTTTTATCATAAGTGAGGGTTTTACTTTTGTTTTAATTGTAAAAAATTCGTCTGTTTGACTTCTTCCATGACCACATAAGTACGGGTATCGTTCACGCCCGGTAAGCGCAGCAACGTTGTTCCCAGCAATTTGCGGTAAGCCGCCATATCTGCCACGCGCGTTTTTAACAAATAATCAAAATCTCCGGAAACTAAGTGGCATTCTTGAATTTCTTCCAGTTGTTGAACAGCTAAATTAAACTCTTCAAACACATCCGGCTTGCCTCGAACTAAGGTAATTTCAACGATCACCAATAAAGGCGAATCCAATAGTTCCGGATTCAGCAGCGCACGGTAACCCATAATAACACCTTGTTTTTCTAAACGTTTTACACGCTCTAAGCAAGGTGTTGGTGATAATCCAACCTTTTTGGACAAATCAATATTAGAGATTTTTCCATTGCGCTGTAATTCATTTAGGATTTTGATATCGATGGCATCAAATGCTTTTGTGAGTTTTTTTTCCATGGCTGACTGATTGCGATTAACGAGAAAGAGGATGATTTTAGCGTAGCCGGCAGGAAATTTCAGTAAGAAAATCGCGTCATTTAAAAAACATGGGTTTGTTGCGTATAAACGGTAAATTTTGCCACCGCACTTATGCTTTACAAACCTCAAAATCTGCCTACAATACCCGTTTTTACGATTTGCCTTGTGCAAATTCCTGACTTGAAATCAGATAAGAAGAGACGTTTATGACAACCCCATTTAAACCTGAATTACTTTCTCCTGCCGGCTCCTTAAAAAATATGCGTTATGCCTTTGCTTATGGCGCAGACGCCGTGTATGCCGGACAACCGCGTTACAGCTTGCGTGTACGCAATAATGAATTTAATCACGCTAATTTAAAAATCGGCATCGATGAAGCCCATGCGCTCGGCAAAAAGTTCTATGTCGTGGTGAACATTGCGCCGCACAATTCCAAGCTCAAAACTTTTATTAAGGATTTACAACCGGTTATCAACATGGGGCCGGATGCGCTGATCATGTCCGATCCTGGTTTGATTATGCTGGTACGCGAACACTTCCCTAACATTGATATTCACCTTTCCGTGCAAGCCAATGCGGTGAACTGGGCAACTGTGAAATTCTGGAAACAAATGGGGTTGACCCGCGTGATTTTATCGCGTGAGCTTTCCCTTGATGAAATCGCCGAAATCCGCCAACAAGTGCCGGATATTGAACTGGAAATTTTCGTACATGGCGCACTTTGCATGGCGTATTCCGGCCGCTGCCTCCTTTCCGGCTATATCAACAAACGCGACCCAAACCAAGGCACCTGCACGAACGCCTGTCGCTGGGAATATAAAATGGAAGAAGGCAAAGTGGATGATGTGGGCAATATCGTGCCGAAATTCGACCCGAGCCAACAGATTGAGGTGAAAAATGTTGCCCCAACCTTGGGCGAAGGCGCCGTGACCGATAAAGTCTTCCTCTACACTGAAGCGCAAAATCCTAATGAGCAAATGACCGCCTTTGAAGACGAACACGGCACTTACTTCATGAACTCGAAAGATTTACGCGCAGTGCAACATGTGGAAAAACTCACCGCACTTGGCGTGCATTCCTTAAAAATCGAAGGACGTACTAAATCCTTCTATTACTGCGCCCGTACCGCCCAAGTGTATCGCAAAGCCATTGATGATGCGGCTGCCGGCAAACCGTTTGATGAAAGCTTGATGGACACCTTAGAATCCCTTGCCCACCGTGGTTATACCGAAGGTTTCCTACGTCGCCACACCCATGATGAATACCAAAATTACGACTACGGCTACTCCATTTCCGATCGCCAACAATTTGTCGGCGAATTCACCGGCAAACGTAATGAGCAGGGCATGGCGGAAGTGGCAGTGAAGAACAAATTCTTGCTTGGTGATGAAGTGGAAATGATGACACCGCAAGGCAACATCGTGTTTAAAATCAACAAAATGCTCAACCGCAAAAATGCGAAAGTCGATGCCGCTTTGGGCGATGGGCATTTTGTCTTCTTAGACGTGCCGCAAGACATTCATTTAGACTATGCGTTGCTCATGCGAAATTTGGTTGATACCAACACGCGCAACCCGCACGAAAAGAAAAGTTAATATTTTGTTAATTATTTGTTGATCTTGTTAATTTCATGTTGTAGTATAAGCGCGTCCTAACAAAATGACTCCAAACTTATTAAGAAGCCCTTACTTCCCCCCTTTGAAAGGGCTTTTTTCTTTCCCTTGTTTAAAATTAAGTAAAAAAATGGCCGCATTTTCGCGGCCTTTTAATCAGTTATTCACATTTCTTCTTAATTTTCAATATGCGTTGCGCCTGATCTACAACATCAATAAACAACTGCTGTGCTTCGCAAAATAAACGAAAATCTTCTATATCACTTTCCGCAGCAAGCCACACCGTCAAGACATCATTTGGGGCTAATGTTTTGACGGCATTTTTCGTCATTAATAACGGCAGAGGACAACGATATTCACGCGTATCAAGTTGATATTCCATGGTTTAAATCAACGATGGCTTAGGATTGTACGCGACGGCGAGCACTCATAATGTCGCCGATTTCGCGTAATTCCGATTCCGACAAATGTTGTTTGCCCAGCTCAAATAACGGTTCTTCCAAGGCGATATGTTTGTCGTAACCTGACACAAAATGATTGATCAATGCCACATCGACATTCTCTCGCTCGCCCGCCAACAAGGCTTGCAACTGTTCAGATAATTTCGTCCAGCTGCCATGTAGCGTGACGTGCTGTCTTTCTAATTCATCAATGTCTTTTTGCGCTTCCGGCACATATTTCACCAAAAGTGGGAAAAAATCTTTTTCCTCATCATCATGGTGCAGAGGGGCTGACTGATTGAAATAATTGAGAATTTGCTGAACGTCATTTTTCACCGCCTGATTACAACCGTTTTTTGCCAAATAATCAGGCAAAATCGTTAATTGCCGACAAAAGCGTTTCACTTTGCTATGGCAGGCATACAACATTTCAATGGGTTCATTCCAACTGGCGAATTTTTGAGGTTCAAGGATTTGCATAGGGCCTCCTGTGAGAGATAAAAGTGCGGTGGAAAAAACACGTCAATTTTTCACCGCACTTTTTACGGATGATTTTTAACTGATTATTTTTCTGTTTCTGCAAGTTGTAACGGTGGAACAGGCTTGCCGATTCTCGCATAAAATTCCATCACAAAATCATCGAAGCGATCTTCTTCAATGGCTTGGCGGATTTCCGCCATTAAACGTTGGTAATAACGCAAGTTGTGGATGGTGTTTAGGCGCGCCCCGAGGATTTCGCCGCATTTATCCAAATGATACAAATAGGCTTTAGTGTAATGCTTACAAGTATAGCAATCACAGTGTGGATCTAACGGGCTGGTGTCGTCTTTGTATTTGGCATTGCGGATTTTCACGATGCCGTCGGTGACGAATAAATGACCGTTACGTGCATTACGGGTTGGCATGACACAGTCGAACATATCGATGCCGCGGCGTACGCCTTCCACTAAGTCTTCAGGTTTGCCCACGCCCATTAAATAGCGTGGTTTGTCGGCAGGGATTTGCGGGCAAATGTATTCCAAAATGCGGTGCATATCTTCTTTCGGTTCGCCCACTGCCAGACCGCCCACGGCATAGCCATCGAAGCCAATGTTCACCAAGCCTTCCAGGGACACTTTGCGTAATTCTTCAAAAGTGCCGCCTTGAATAATGCCGAATAGGGCGTTTTTATTGCCCAATTCATCAAAACGGTTACGGCTACGTTGTGCCCAACGTAAAGACATTTCCATGGATTTTTTGGCGTAGTCAAACGTTGCAGGGTAGGGTGTGCATTCATCGAAAATCATCACAATGTCAGAGCCCAAATCATATTGGATTTCCATGGATTTTTCCGGTGATAAGAAAATGCGTTCGCCGTTAATTGGATTTTGGAATTTCACGCCTTCTTCAGTAATTTTGCGCAATTTGCCCAAGCTGAACACTTGGAAGCCACCGGAATCGGTGAGGATCGGACGATGCCATTGCATAAAATCGTGCAAATCGCCGTGTTTACGCATCACTTCTTGCCCAGGGCGAAGCCATAAATGGAAGGTATTACCAAGGAGAATTTCTGCGCCGGTCGCACGAACTTCTTCCGGTGTCATGCCTTTTACCGTGCCATAAGTGCCCACCGGCATAAACGCGGGGGTTTCTACGGTAAAGGTGCCTTGTGGGCGTTCAAATACCAAGCGCCCACGACGGGCGTTGCCACTGGTTTTATCTAATTCATATTTCATTTCATTTCCTCAACGAATAAACAGTTCGAAGGTTTTTAGTCAATAAAAAAGCCTGTTTAAATATACAGGCTTCATGATATAATTTTTGCAATGTTCTTAGGAACAGAGGCGGACTCTACTAATGATAGTCCGCCAGTTGCCGCTGTCGGGCTAGATTAGTAGATCCTTGTTTGTAATCATAAGGATAAAAATATGACTACATTTATCATTAAGTTGGTCATCATTATTCTACTTTGCCTGTTATTGAAAAGTAGCACTGGCTCATAGTAGTTGATGCCGCAAGGAATGGTTCCCGCCATTCCTTGTTTTTTATTGTAGGCGTTGACTTAAAATAAGTCAATTTCTATTCCATTCCCTTCACATTCGGATTTTTGCTGATAAACATGGCATCGCCATAACTGAAAAAACGATAGCGATTTTCCACCGCACTTTTATACGCATTCATCGTATGGCGAAATCCGGCAAATGCAGAAACCAGCATAATCAACGTGCTTTCCGGCAAATGGAAGTTAGTAATTAAACAATCCACCACGCGGAATTTTTTGCCCGGATAAATGAAAATAGAGGTATCGGAAAAATACGGCTCAATTAACACATCACGTTGTTTTTCTTCCGCCGCTAATGCTGCACTTTCAATGGAACGCACGGAAGTCGTTCCCACGGCAATCACGCGTTTGCCGGCTTTCTTGGTGGCGAAAATGGCATCGCAAACCTCTTGTGGCACTTCCACATATTCAGCATGCATGACATGATCTTCAATATTTTCGACACGCACCGGTTGGAAGGTTCCCGCGCCCACATGCAAGGTGACAAAAGCGAAATTGACGCCTTTCTCTTTGAGTTTGGCTAGAAGTTCATCATCAAAATGCAAACCAGCTGTCGGTGCGGCAACCGCCCCCGGCACTTTGTTATAAACGGTTTGATAACGCTCTTGATCCGCGTCTTCGTCAGGACGATCAATATAAGGCGGCAAAGGCATATGCCCGATTTGTTGTAAAACATCAAAAAGTGCGGTCTGTTTTTCGGCGATTTCAATTTCAAATAAACTGCCTTGGCGACCAACCATCAAGGCTTTTACACCGTTGCCTTTGCCTAATTTATCTTCCCCTAAAATCAGCTCCGTGCCTTCTTTCGGCGCTTTAGAAGCGCGAACATGGGCAAGAAAACGGGATTCGCTTAATACGCGCTCCACCAACACTTCTATTTTTCCGCCACTGATTTTGCGCCCGAACATCCGCGCAGGAATAACACGGGTATTATTGAAGATCATCAAATCGCCCGGATGAATCAATTCCAACACATCGGCAAAAGTGCGGTGGAAAATGTCCCCGTTTTCGCCATTTAACTGCAATAAACGGCTGGCAGTTCGCTCTGTTTTAGGGTAACGGGCAATCAACTCATCAGGTAAATCAAAATAAAAATCAGCAACACGCATAATGGAAAATCTGGTTTGAAAAAGAGGGCGGTAGTCTAGTGCGAATCGGGGAGAATCTCAAGGGGAAACTGGCGCAAACCTGCCTAGACCCTCACTATCATCGCATCACGACATAAGATTCTTGATGAAGATCATCGTTTTTACATTTTTTAGAAATGCCCCTCATCATAAAGCAATAAGCACGCTAAAATAGCGCCACTTTAAATAGCCACATTTCATCATGTGGCGATGATGTGACAGTAACAGGAAACATATGCAGGGCATTGAATTACGTATAAAAGGCAAGGTACAAGGCGTGGGATTTCGTCCCTTCGTCTGGTTATTGGCGAATCAATACGGGCTACGCGGTGATGTCAACAACGACGGGCAAGGCGTACTCATCCGCCTGCTTGAACCAACAGAGCAACAACTACAACAATTCTTGCATGATTTGCAAATGAAGCTGCCCCCACTTGCGCTGATTACCGATATTCAACAGTATGAAAAACAGTGGGAAAATCCACCGCACTTTGAAGGCTTTGAAATCCGTGAAAGCGAAAACAACGCCATGGATACCCAAATCGTGCCTGATGCCGCCACTTGCCCCGCCTGTTTGAAGGATTTATTTGACCCGACCAATCGGCGCTATCACTACCCTTTTACGAACTGCACCCACTGCGGTCCGCGCTTTACCATCATTAAAGCCATTCCTTACGATCGTAAAAACACCTCGATGGCTGATTTTCCTCTCTGCCCCGATTGCGCAGAAGAATATAAAAATCCTGCCGACCGTCGTTTTCATGCGCAGCCGAACGCCTGTGCCGTGTGTGGCCCTCATGTTTGGTTAAGCGATCAGCAAGACGCGATTATTGATGAAAAAACACCGATAAAAACCACCGCACTTTTCTTACAACAAGGCAAGATAGTTGCAGTAAAAGGCATTGGCGGTTTTCATCTTGCCTGTGATGCAACCCAGACCCATGTCGTGCAATTACTGCGCGAACGCAAACACCGCCCAAGTAAACCCTTGGCGGTGATGGTGCCGGATGTGTCTTTTTTAAAGGATCTCACTGAAGCTGAAATCAGATTACTCACCAGCACCGCGGCGCCCATTGTATTATTGGCAAAACACAAAGTCCCCTCATTAACGGAACAGATTGCACCACAACTCAATGAAATCGGCGTGATGTTACCAAGCAACCCGTTACAGCATTTATTATTGAGAGAAGTGAATCGCCCATTAGTGATGACCTCTGCCAACCCTAGCGGACAACCGCCGGTATTGGAAAACCCAAGTGCGGTTGACAAAAAACAACGTTTTTTGAACGTTGGCTATGCCAACGGCCCCGAAGGGGTGAATAAGCGAACGAGTGAGCTTATGAATAAATGTTTAAGTGATTTGGCGGATTATTTTCTCTGCCACAACCGCGACATTTTGCAACGCGCCGACGATTCCTTAGTGCGCGCTGCTTTCGATGGCGTAGAAACCCTGCGCCGCGCCCGCGGCTATGTACCGGACGAAACCCTGTTGGATCACCACAGCACCCACAATGTGCTGGCGCTGGGGTCTGATTTAAAAAATACCTTCTGTTTATTGCGCCAAAATAAAGCCATCGTCAGCCAACACATTGGCGACACCTCGAACGAAAAAGTGCGGTCGCAATTAGAAGCGAATATTGCGCTATTTTGCCAAATCTACCAATTCAAACCAGAGCTTATCGCCATTGACACTCACGCAGGTTATTTCACCCATGAAGTGGGTAAACGCTTGGCTGCACAACATAAAATCCCTTATGTGGAAGTGCTCCACCACCACGCCCACATTGTCAGTGTGATGGCAGAACATCATTGCCATGAGCAGGTTATTGGGCTTGCGTTGGACGGTATCGGCATGGGGGAAAACGGGCAACTTTGGGGTGGAGAATGTTTGTTGGTCGATGAAAAACACTGTCGTTATTTAGGTGGTTTACCTGCGGTGGCGTTGCCGGGGGGCGATCTTGCCGCCAAACAACCTTGGCGCAACTGGTTAGCGCATTTGCATCGATTCGTGCCAAATTGGCAAGAAATCGCCGCTCAAACCTGCGCCAACTATGACTGGCAACTGCTCGCTAAGGCCATTGAACGTAATCTGAATAGCCCACGAATTTCCTCTGCAGGTCGCTTATTTGACGCGGTGGCATTTGGCTTAGGCATCACGCAACCACAACTGAGTTGGGAAGGCGAAGCCGCTTGCCAATTAGAAGTGCTCGCCTCGCAATCGGCACTCGCCAGTTTGCCATTTGATAAAAGAGAGATTCCAATCTTAATGCCACTTAACACTGAAAATAAATTGGATCTTGCCCATTTCTGGCAAGCCTGGATTGCGCTCGATTCTTCCAACGCCGACAAAGCCTTTATTTTTCACTATGCGTTAGCAGAAGGCTTCGCCCATTTGGCTAGCCAACAGGCGGAACGCCACCCGTGCAAAACCATCGTGCTTTCCGGTGGCGTATGGCATAACCAATTATTGCGTCGATTGATAAAAGAACAGTTAGTTGAATTTAAGGTATTGAGTGCGCATCAGTTTCCGATGGGAGATGGCGGATTGAGTTTGGGGCAAGCGGTCATCGCAAGTCAATTCAATGAGATAGAAACCGCATAACTGACACGTATCGCGAAGTAAGCCAGTAAAGGGCACGCGTCAGGAGACGCGCGCCATCTATAGGGGATAATTTTCGAACTCGCTACGCTCGAACAAGCGAAAATTTCCTAAAAATTGCAAATCGCTCAGGCGGCTCAGATGGGGCCTAATCGTCTTATTTGTGCATAATTCGTAAAAGTGCGGTCGGTTTTCCAAACGTTTTAGCAGGCATCTGCTATACTCGTGACATCATTTCTTTATCTATAAAAGGAATACTTCTTATGCTTAACAAAGATACCCAACTCTGTATGTCTCTGTCCGGTCGTCCCGGCAACTTCGGCACCACATTTCACAATTATCTTTATCAAAAACTTGGTTTGAATTTCATTTACAAAGCCTTCACCACCGATGACATCGAACACGCCGTAAAAGGCATTCGTGCCTTAGGTATTCGTGGAAGTGCGGTGTCTATGCCGTTCAAAGAAAGTTGCATGCCGTTTTTAGACGAGATCTCACCCTCCGCACAAGCCATTGAATCGGTGAATACAATCGTCAATGACAACGGTGTTTTACGCGCCTACAACACCGACTACATTGCCATTGTTAAGCTTATCGAGAAATACCAATTAAATAAGAACGACCGCGTGATCGTGCATGGTAGCGGTGGCATGGCAAAAGCGGTCGTGGCGGCGTTTAAGCATTCAGGCTTTGAAAAACTCAACGTCTTCGCCCGTAACGAAAAAACAGGCAGCTATTTAGCCGCACTTTATGGCTACGATTACCTTTCATCCCTCGACAACCAAACTGCCGAGATTCTCGTTAACGTCACGCCAATCGGCATGAAAGGCGGAAAAGAAGCTTTCGATCTTTCGTTCCCTGAAGCCATGATCCGTCAAGCGAAAACCGCATTTGATGTGGTTGCCCAACCTGCCGACACGCCATTAATCAAAACCGCCCAATTCTTAAGTAAACAAACCATCTCCGGCGCGGAAGTGATTGTGTTACAAGCCGTTGAACAATTCGAACTCTATACCGGCAAAAGACCAAGCGAAGCACTTATTGCCGAAGCGGCAGATTATGCAAGAAAAAATGCCTAAAGTGCGGTGGGTTTTGAACGTGTTTTATCATTTAGACTTTATCGATAGCGCGCGTCTCCTGACGCGTGCTGAAAACAAGAAATAAGGCACGCGTCAGGAGACGCGCGCCATCGTGGGGGCACACCAGGAAGCGTGCGCTATCGGAGTCGGCCTGGGAGCTAGAATGAAAAATGCTGTGATATACATACATGGTAAAGGCGGAAATGCAAATGAAGCTTACTACTATAAAAAATTTTTCAGTGATGAATATGACGTTATCGGGTTTGATTATAAATCGGAATTACCTTGGGAGGCTAAAGTCGAATTTCCAAAATTCTTCGATTCTCTAGTCCCTAAATATCGTGAAATTTCTTTAATCGCAAATAGTATTGGTGCGTATTATTCTCTGCTCTCTTTAGCCAATAAACCCATTAAAAAAGCGATGTTTATTTCCCCAATAGTGGATATGGAAAAATTAATTTTAAACATGATGGCGAGGTTAAACATATCGGAAGAACAGCTATACAAAGATAAAATAATTACAACATCCTTAAATGAAAGCTTATCTTGGGAGTATTTTTCTTATGCCAGAAACCATCCGATAACTTGGAATATACCAAGCCATATTCTTTACGCAGGCAATGACAATATCACTTCCTTAGAAACAATGCGAAATTTTGCAAATCATATCGACGCAAGTATGACTGTTATGAATAATGGGGAACATTGGTTTCATACGGAAGAACAATTGGCTTTCTTGGATAATTGGTTTCAAAAAGTTATATAACTCTAGCGGAGATACGGCAGAACAAAAACACAGGACACACGTCAACAAAAGATAATCGCATCAAAACAAATACCGTTATTGTCTGTTTAATTGCGATAAATAAGCCTTACGCTGTGCGGTAAATGCCCACCAAGGCTTCGGCTCGTTTCCTTGCATAAAATCAGTTAAAGATAAAAAGACATCTATCATACAAGGATCATGCTGCATACCGGTTAACTCACAAAGTGTGTAATACATGGCATAGGCATCATGCCCCAACAAATCCTGCGGCGTGTTAATCCCTAGTTTCCGCAAATCTTCCGCAACTGCCTTTCCTACATTCGGTAAATCCGTTAGTTGGTGCAATTTATCCCGTTGGACTTTGGATGGGTTCATGTTTTATGGCTCCTGTTTTGATCTAAGAGTGGACACTTTGGCCATTTTTGCCTAGGGTAACAAGTTACCCTAGGTTAAGCATAGTCATTCCCCTTTGGGGAATTTAAAGAACAAAAGTGCGGTTGAAATCCCAAATGTTTTTCACCGCAAAAAACAATCTAAAATCCCACCGCACTTTTCTTTGCTTACTTTCTTTTGTGCAAGCAAAAGAAAGTAAGATCCCTAACAAATCCTCGGCAACGGCTCATTCATCGGTAAATCCAACAACCGTGACTGCCCGAAACTGCCTAATAATCTGACTTTTTTATCCGTCGTCACTTCGCCAATCACGGTGGCATTTTTGCCTAATTCATGGGAATGAAGTGCGGTCAGAATTTCAGGTGTTTTTTCGGGGGAAGCAATAATCACCAATTTGCCTTCGTTAGCAAAATTTAAGGCTTCTAAGCCGAGCAATTCACAAATGCCACGCACTTCAGAACGGATGGGTAAATCGTCTTCGTTGATTTGCATGCCTAATTGTTGGGCGGCAGCAAATTCGTGTAACACCGCATTTACGCCGCCACGAGTAGCATCACGTACCGCTTTTACGCCCTCAATCGGGCGCAATAAATCGATGAGTGGCGCAAGAACCGCGCAGTCGCTTTTGAGATCCGTTTGAATCCCTAGGCTTTCACGCAAGTTGAGAATGGTCGCGCCGTGTTCGCCGATAGTGCCGCTGACGATAATCTTATCGCCCGCTTCAATACGGTGCATACCCCAATCGATGCCTTGCGGGATAACACCAATGCCACTGGTGTTAATAAAGATTTTATCCACCGCGCCTTTTTGCACCACTTTGGTATCGCCCGTCACCACTTGCACACCGGCAGCTTGGCAAGCTTTTGCCATGGCTTGAATGATTTCTTTGAGTTCTGCTAAGGGCAAGCCTTCTTCTAAAATAAAACCGCAAGAGAGATATTTCGGCACGGCGCCACACACTGCCACATCGTTTAATGTGCCACACACGGCAAGTTTACCGATATTGCCACCGGGAAAGAAAATCGGGTCGATAACGAAACTGTCGGTACTAAAAGAAAGCTGTTCCCCTTGAGCCATGAGCTCTGCTAAGGGCAAGCGGGCTTGGTCTTCCCCTTGCGCAAGAATGGGATTGTCAAAAGCTTCGACGAAATAATCCTGAATGAGTTTTTGCATGGCGCCGCCGCCGTTGCCGTGTGCCATGGTGATGAAATCTGTCATTATTCTCTCCGATATTGATAGTAGGCGGCGCACGCTCCTTCTGAGGACACCATTAAAGCGCCATAGGCATTGTCCGGGTTACATTGCGTGCCAAATAACGGACAATCTGAAGGTTTACATTTGCCGGTGAGCACGTCGCCGCAACGAGAATTCGGGTCATCTGCCACTTGTTGCGGTTGGCTGTGGAAATACACTTCCGCATCAAAACGTTTATAAGCGTCAGTCAGCTCTACTCCTGACTCTTCAATTTCACCTAAGCCCCGCCATTCGCTGGATTTTTTCAGTTGGAACACTTCACACATGGCTTGTTGTGCCAGCAGGTTACCTTCGGAATGCACGATACGTTTATATTGATTTTCAATTTCGCAACGCCCATCCACAAATTGCTGCACCAACATCACAATGGCTTGCAAAATGTCTAACGGCTCAAAGCCCGTGATGACGAAAGGTTTGTGATATTTATCCACGATGGATTGATAAGGCGACGTGCCGATCACCATGCTCACATGCCCTGGCGCAAGGAAGCCGTCAATTTTTACATAATCTTGTGAAAGCAAACTATGTAGCGTTGGAATGATGGTAATGTTTTGGCACACCACCCAGAAATTTTGAATATTTAGCTTATTCGCCTGCTGCAAAGTCACTGCGGCGCTCGGCATGGTGGTTTCAAAACCAAGAGAGAAGAACACCACTTTTTTGTCCGGATTGTTCACCGCAATATTCATCGCATCCAACGGTGAATACACGATGCGCACATCAGCGCCTTTCGCTTTGGCTTCCAACAAGGAACCTCGACGCCCTTTCACCCGCATAGCATCGCCAAAAGTACAGAAAATGACATCCGGTTTCTGCGCAATGTCAATGCACACGTCAATACGTCCCATCGGCAAGACACATACAGGGCAACCGGGGCCATGGATAAATTCAATGCTTTTCGGCAACAGGCGATCTAAACCAAATTTAAAAATGGTATGCGTATGCCCACCGCAAACTTCCATTAGATAGAGCGGATTTTCTGCCGTATATTGCGGCAATTTCGCCATTAATTCATTCAGGCGGTTGACTAAACTTTTCGCTAATTTGGGATCACGAAACTCATCAATAAACTGCATTTTGTTTCTACATCCTTATTGAGCCTGTAACCAATCCAACCAGGCTTTTAAGCCCTCACCGGTAGTCGCAGAAAGTTGAATCACTTCAATTTGCGGATTCACTTGTTTGGCGTAAGCGATACATTTTTCCACATCAAAATTAAGGTATGGCAATAAGTCGACTTTGTTTAAAATCATTAACTTAGAAGCAGCAAACATGTGTGGATATTTCAACGGTTTGTCTTCGCCTTCAGTCACGGACAAAATCACCACTTTGGCTTTTTCGCCTAAATCAAATTCTGACGGGCAAACCAAGTTACCTACGTTTTCAATAAACAGTAGGCTGTCTTGTTTCGGCTCAAGTTTGAACAACGCATCATTGATCATTTGGGCATCCAAATGGCACCCTTTGCCGGTATTGACTTGAATGGCGGCAACACCGGTGGCTCGAATACGATCCGCATCATTTTCTGTTTGTTGATCGCCTTCAATGACATAACAAGTGCGGTCATTTTTCAGTGCGTTTAACGTCGTGGTGAGCAAAGTGGTTTTGCCGGAACCCGGGCTGGACACCAAATTCAGTGCAAGAATATGCTGTTGTTGGAAAAGAAAATGGTTGTGCGCCGCAATTTGATTATTTTTACCTAACACGTCCTGCTCTACTTTTAACAGGCGTTTTTGCGTTTCACTGGCTTCAGAAGCCGATTCTACCGAGTGAAATTTGAAATGAGAAAAGTTCGGATTTTTGACCGCACTTTGCGTGCCGTCATGGTCATGATGAGAATGTGCTACCTCACCGATTCTGACTTGTTCAGGATGTCCACAACCACAAGTTGTACACATAATATTGCCCCTTAACGATCTGGTTACAAAAAACCTCGCTAGGGTAGCACAACCTTTGATTTTACGGGTTGATTGAGATCATAAAGTCAGAACATCATCGGCCAATTCAGCCGTAAATCCTTGATGATGAGACGCCACCAGCATAGGCAACGACAAGTCGCGCAAAAGTGCGGTCAGTTTTTCAGTATTTTTGCGATCCAATCCGTTAGTCGGCTCGTCTAACAGTAACATTTTCGGTTGCATCGCCAACACGCCTGCCAACGCAGTAAAATTCTTTTCCCCGCCGGATAAGGTATGTACGGTGCGATCCTGCAAATGGGCAATACCTAAGCGTTCCAGTTGCTGTAAAGCCACCGCATACGCCTGTTGGTGAGACAAGCCTTGATTTAACGGCCCGAAGGCAACATCGTCTAATACGGTTGGTCCGAACAGTTGGTCATCGGCGTGCTGAAAACAAAGCCCCACGGTACCACGAAAAGGCGCAAAATCTTTTTCTTCTCGACACAACTGTCCGAATAGACGAATCTCGCCGCGAGCAACAGGCACAAAGCCTAACAAAGCCAGCAATAAAGTGGTTTTGCCTGTGCCGATTTCGCCCTGCACAAAAAAGCGCTGACCTGCTTCAATTTGAAAAGACAGATTGTCGATAATCCGTCGTTCACCTCGTGTAATTTGCAATCCGTTGACTTGTAAAACTGTCATTTTTCCCCACTTAAATTTGTCTTTTCACCAAAACGGAAGCCACGACATTTGAGCGCGATTTGTGCCGTTTCCGCTTTGAGTAAAGCATGCACCAGTAAAAGCGCAACCCGTTGTGCGGTGACATACAACGTTCGGCGATTCAAACCGGCATGATACCCTCGCGCACGCATCGCCAAATCCATTTTTTCTTGCAACTCACCTAACAGTGCAATATAACGCACCGTGAGGACAAAAAGCCAAATTAATTTTGGCGGCAAGGGCAATTTCCCGATGGCTTGCACCAATACGGCGTCATTCATTTTCCACAGCAATAACCATAAGGAAAATAGCAGGAGGTTCATGCGTAAGCTAATTAATAACGCGGTCTCCATGCCCTCGGGATTAAGTTCAATGCCTTCGCTGCCAATACGCCAACTTAAGGTTGCCCAAAGTAATAAGGTAAATCCGTTGAAGACCAGCCAACGTTTTAGATAGGAAAAATAAGGCTCATGACCATGATAAATCAAGATCGCTAATAAAATTAAAGTGATGCCGTTCAACCATAGCAACAAAGAAGGTTGAGACAAGGCGCTGATCACCAAGCCCCAAAGGAATAGGTAAATCAGACGCCAACGAGGTGCAAAAAAGTGCGGTGGAAAAAAATGCTGAAAAACGGGGCTCATTGTGCGCACCGTTTGGTATCGTCAACGTTCAATGACATGCCAATAGATTGTAATGCACTCGGGTACATTTTGCTGAGGAGAGAAATCACGCCGTAGCTGATAATGCCGTCTAACACGAATACCGGTAAATGTGACAACAGCAATAAGGCGATTAAATCCTGATAATGTTTGCCACCGTCCAACGACAAGACAAGAGAGGCTAACGCCCCCGCTCCGCCTACGCCAATGACGCCGGCACCTATACCGGTGAACAGTTTCGCCATGAGCCCCATGTCAGGCTGTAAATAGCCACGTAATAAATAATGTGCTGCTACTGCCGGCAATGCCATCACACACAAATTTACGCCTAACACGGCAAAGCCACCAAAGGAAAAGAACAGCACTTGCAACAGTAAGGCAATAAGAAAGGCCGGGAAGACTGCCCAGCCAAGAAATAAACCTGCCATGCCATTTAAAATCAAGTGAACGCTGCCAATGCCCACGGGCACATGAATAGTGCCGGCAACAAAAAATGCCGCAGCAAACAACGCCGTTAAAGGCAAACGTTCACTCTCTAAACGGCGTAATCCGACAGCCACCCCAATCACCGCGAAAACAACGCCCGCTAACAATACCGGCGTATGCAGCACGCCTTCTGACAAATGCATTATTAACGCCCTTTTCTTAATTTGCGGGCACTTAACCAAGCGGCAATGCCCGCAATGCCAACGATGTAGCCAATGCCACCTAAAATATCGTGCAGGTAAATTTTGTCGCGTAACTGCGCAATATCACCACGCAGTAACAACAAGCTTTCATCGCTCGCTTGAGTTGGCGTATTTGGCGTTGCGGTGATGCGATCTGCCACTACCGCCGCCCGATGCCCTTCTTCCCCTTCGACAACCACTTTTAAGGCGACTTTCGGTTTAACCACCAACGGAAAGTGAAAATAACCACGGTTATCGGTTTTGCCCGTCATTAATGGCTGATTTTCTCCATGACGTAATACTTCCACATAGGTTTCCGCAGCAGGGGTCATATCGGAATAATAGGATTTTCCCGTCACGGTTTGCCCATCATACTGGGCGAACACATAAAGCGCGTGCGCGAAAGCATGAGGGGCAAACAACAAGGGAAAAAGTGCGGTCAGAATACGCAACGTTTTTTTCATGCGATTACTCAGCATCAAAGGTCAACATGTATTCAATAGAACGGCTATCGTAATCCGGATTGCCTTTGACGTTTTCCTCAAATTCAGCCCAAACTTTGTTGTAACCGGCTTGTGGGGTAAATTCAGCGATACCTTTGTCGTTGGTTAAATTGAACGGCGCATCTTCGCCTAGTCCCACTTTAATGTCTTTCACCGGTTTGCCTTTGTGTAACACTAAAATCGACAATGGTTTTCCGGCTTTTGGTTGTGCTTGAGGCACCAATTCGTATTCCATGCCGTGCGCTTTCATCGCTTGATCGTCCCACTGTAATACGGCTTTACCGAATTTCACCGGATTCACAGAAAGTTCGGCTGTCGGTTCTTGTTGTTTCGTTTTTTCTACATATTTACCGCTTGGCAATTTAGACCAAACACCGTTATCAAAACGAATAAACACTTGTGAGGCTTTCTCCGCATTAAGATAAGCTTCACCTTCTTTAAATTGATAGGTTGCGTTAGTAACATTGCCTTTATTATCCAGCAACTTAACCGCTTTCAATTTTTGTTCAGGGTAAGCTTCTGTCTGTTCGTGACCAAATTTCACCACATATTGCCCTGTAGCATTGGCGTCTTTAACGGGCTCTAACCAAACGTTATGCGCGTTAGCAAGTGATGCCGCGAAAAGTGCGGTACAAATTACGCTTGTTTTTAGAAATTTCATTTGATGTCTCCTTTTATCGTTAAGTTTGGCTCATGATAAAATATAGAGCAACTCCAGAATCAAGCGTTTTTTTAGAAAAATAGATGAAAAATGAGAGAGATAGGTTAGAAGATGTCGTCCGCGTACGATACACCGTACGCGGAGAGAAGGGATTAATTCAATTCAGCCAACATGGCAACGATCATGTCAGAAGATTGTTTCGCCGCCAACGGAAGGAATTCTTCAAAGGACATATTCGCTTTGCCATCCCCCGCATCAGAAATCGCACGAACGACCACAAAAGGTACGTTAAACGCATGGCACACCTGCGCAATCGCGGTGGCTTCCATTTCCACGGCAATCACCTTCGGGAAATCTTGTTTAATTTGTGCCAAGCGTTCACCGCCTTGGATAAAACTGTCGCCGGAACAAATTAACCCACGTTTCACGTGTTGTCCTAATTGGGTTGCAACGCGATCTACCAACTCAACAAGTTTAGTATCAGACACAAAACTGACCGGGCATGCGGGCAATTGCCCCTTGGCATAACCGAAAGCCGTCACATCCGCATCATGATATTGCGTTTCAGTGGAAACAATCACATCACCAATGTTTAAACCTTCCGCTACGCCACCGGCAGAACCGGTGTTAATTACAAGATCCGGTTTGGCTAATTGCAATAACGCCGTTGTTCCCATGGCGGCGGCAACTTTGCCGATACCGGATTGCAATAAGGCAACCTGTTTTCCTTGAATGTTGCCTTCATAAATCGTGCCGGAAGCTAATTTTGTGACGATCTTATCCGTCATTAAATTGACTAAAATTTCTACTTCTTGCGCCATCGCGCCAACAATCCCGATTTTCATAACTATCCTTTGTACTGGTTTGCTATTGTTTTTTGTTAATTAAAAAATCTAATACCGCGAGGGCATAATCGTCGTTATATAAGGTACTGGCAGTCAACACATATTTGCCGTCAATAATGACATAAGGAAAGGTAAACACGCCGTAATCTTCGGTTAAACGTATTGCCTCATCTACCTGTTGTTTAATCTGTTCCGAAGTATAGGTTTGTAAAAAACGGTTGCGCTCAATGCCTTGTCGCCCAAGCCACGCCAACAGATTGTCTATTTGAGAGAGTTTCGTATATTGGCTTTTTTCAGCGGTTTCAAACAGCAAGGCGGAAGACAAGTTATCGGCATTTAACGCTTGCAAACTATAAAAAACCGTTGCAGAAAAACGCGTTTTCGCGGTTGCTACTGGATATTCGGTTAATACCACGCGATCGCGGTTAATTTGACTATAAAGTTCAAGAATGTCTTGGGCAGAAGAGCAAACACGACAATCGTAATCAAAAAAGAATTGAATCGGAATGCGATGATCTTTTCGAGGCGGCAGCGTGATCGGTTCTTGGTAAGAAAAATAGTCTTTGCCTTCTTCAAACAGGCGGCTGGCTTCATCTAGCGCAGGCAGATGAGACACGCTTTCTTGCGCAACGGCAAATCCGCTGATAAAGAATAAAACGATGAGTAATCTAAGCCTTGACATCATGTGCCTAACTTTCCAAGGGTTCAATATAATCCACCAACAGCTGAACATCGCGATTGCCACGAAACTCATTAATGTCAAGTTTATAGACGAATCTTGCCGTTTTTACAGATAAATCAGGATAATAGCGTGTATCCACGTTAAAGGCGATAGCATCTAACAAAGGTCCGCCCAGTTTGGGTTCCACCATCATTTTTAAGTGTTTTTCGCCCACTAAGCGTTGTTGCAGAATTTTAAATTCGCCGTCGAACAAAGGTTCGGGGAATGCCTGTCCCCAAGGCCCGCCTTGACGCAACGTTTCTGCCGTCGCCAAGTTTAACAAGTTCGCATTTAATTCGCCGTCAGTCCAAATCGTGCCTTGTAATTGGTCTTCCACCAATAATTCACTGACTGTCTGGTTAAAAATCTGACGAAAATCGTCAAAGCGGCTTTCTTGAATACTCAATCCTGCCGCCATGGCATGCCCGCCAAACTTCAGGATCAAATCTGGATGCTGTGAATAAACCCGCTCCAACACATCGCGAATATGTAACCCGGGGATGGAGCGGGCAGAACCTTTTAAGATGCCTGCTTGATCTTGAGCAAATGCAATTACCGGGCGATGGAATTGATCTTTAATGCGTGATGCAAGAATGCCAAGCACACCTTGGTGCCAATCCGATTGATATAACACGATAGCGTAGGGGATTTCTGTTTCAAGTGCGGTGGCATTTGCAAACAAATTTTGGCAGATCGTTAAGGCTTCTAACTTCATGCCTTGCTCAATTTCTTTGCGCGCTTGATTTAACCCATCCAGCTCTAATGCCAACGCGCGAGCCGTTTCCATGTTTTCGGCTAACAAAAGCTCTACGCCCACGGACATATTATCCAACCGTCCCGCCGCATTTAAACGAGGTCCAATGGAAAACCCTAAATCCGCCGCCACAAAACGGGTCACATCCCGCTTCGCCACTTCCGCCAATGCACGAATACCGCAACGACAACGCTCGGCGCGAATACGGGCAATACCTTGATAAACTAAAATGCGGTTATTTTGATCTAATGGCACCACATCGGATACCGTGCCTAACGCCACCAAATCTAACAATTCCGTGAAATTCGGCTGATTTTTGGCATCAAATAGACCAACTTCGCGGAATTTTGCCCGCAAGGCAAGCATAAGATAAAAAGTAACGCCCACACCGGACAAATTTTTTGACGGGAAACCACAATGCGCCAAATTCGGATTCACAATGGCGTCGGCATTCGGCAGCGTTTCCGGTGGCAAGTGGTGATCGGTCACGATCACTTTCACCCCCTGCGCCTTTAAAAATGCCACACCCTCATGGGAAGAAACACCGTTATCTACGGTCATTAACAACTCAACGCCTAAAGCCAAGGCCTCTTGTGCCACGGCAACACTTAATCCGTAACCTTGCTCGAAACGATTCGGCACTAAATAGGTGACATTGGCAAAGCCCAACTGACGTAGCGCAAGCACCGCCAATGCGGTACTGGTTGCGCCATCGGCATCGAAATCGCCTACAATAACGATTTTCTGTTGTTTTTGATAAGCTTCAAGAAGAAAGGTTACCGCGCTATCCATGCCCGACATAAGGTTCGGATGGTGCATGGCACTTAAAGTGCGGTCTAATTGGTTGGCGTTTTTAATGTGGCGCGAACGATAAAGACGATCCAACAAGGGATCGTCACAGAGTTTATCGCCAGCCGGCACATCGCGGCGTAAGATACGTTTTTGCACAAGGAAACCTAGATTAGCCTTCTAACTCGGCTAATAATTCACGTGGTTTTAAATAGCCACCGATAATTTCCCCTTTAGAGGTAACAATGGTCGGAGTACCATTCACGCCAAATTGTATGCCAAGATTATAGTGTTTTTTGACAATATTCGGTGTTTTCAATTCTTTTGGTAAATTGCCGTTTTCTGCTTCATTTAGCGCAAATGCCGGATCTTTCGCAGTGAAAATCGCTTCCATTTGACTCGCTGTTTTCGTCTCCACACCACCACGCGGGAACGCCAAATAACGCACCGTGATGCCTAAATCGTTATATTCTTTGATTTGTTGATGCAATAAATGGCAGTAATGGCAAGTGATGTCCATGAAAACGGTGACAACGTGTTTTTCATTTTTCGCCGGATAGACAATCATTTCACTTGTTAAGGCATTTAATTTGTCCATTAATACATTGTTGGAAATATTGCTAATGCCTTTATCACTCAACTTGTAAATATTACCTTGCAGTAAATACTCCCCGCCCTCTTCAGCATAAAAAACACCTTGATCACTAATCACAGTGCGTAATCCTTTAATCGGAGAGGATTGAATTTCAATGTCTTTTACCCCCAATTTTTCTAGCTTATTTTTTAGCGCAGCATCATCTGCCATAGCGCTGGCAGACATTGCCAAAAGGGAAAGTGCGGTTATTATTTTTTTCATTTTTTGTTCCTAAATTATGAAATAGTTAAAAAAGAAGTGCGAATTATAAAAGTAATTGGCGGCTTATGCAAAAGCCCGATTCAATTTTCATGATGAATCCCCTTTCGCCCTACCAAATCTATGGAAAATCCCTTATAATTCTGCACTTAATTTAGTCTTTAAACACAGTTAATCATCATGTTTGAAATCAATCCTATCAAAAATAAAATCACCGATTTAACCGACCGCACTTCAGTGCTTCGGGGGTATCTTTGACTTCGACGCCAAAACCGAGCGTTTAGAAGAAGTCAACGCCGAATTGGAACAGCCTGATGTATGGAACGACGCAGAGAAAGCGCAAGCACTCGGCAAGGAGCGCGTTTCTTTAGAACAGGTGGTCAACACCATTAAAAATTTAGAGCAAGGCTTAGAAGATGTGGACGGCTTGTTGGAACTGGCCGTAGAAGCGGAAGACGAAGACACTTTCAACGAAGCCGTTGCCGAATTAGACGAACTGGAACAACAACTCGCCAAACTGGAATTTCGCCGCATGTTCAGCGGCGAACACGATGCCTGTGATTGCTATGTGGATTTGCAAGCCGGCTCCGGCGGTACCGAAGCGCAAGACTGGACGGAAATGTTACTTCGCATGTATTTGCGCTGGGCGGAAAGCAAAGGATTCAAAACCGAATTAATGGAAGTCTCCGATGGCGATGTGGCAGGTGTTAAATCTGCTACCATTCGTGTTAGCGGCGAATATGCTTTCGGCTGGCTACGCACAGAAACCGGTATTCACCGTTTGGTGCGTAAAAGCCCGTTTGATTCCAATAACCGTCGTCATACCTCATTCAGTGCAGTTTTCGTCTATCCTGAAATTGACGATGATATTGATATCGAAATCAATCCTGCCGATTTGCGTATCGATGTGTATCGTGCCTCCGGTGCAGGTGGCCAGCACGTGAACAAAACCGAAAGTGCGGTGCGAATTACGCATATGCCAAGCGGCATTGTGGTGCAATGTCAGAACGATCGTTCCCAACACAAGAATAAAGATCAGGCAATGAAGCAACTGAAAGCGAAGTTGTACGAATTGGAATTGCAAAAGAAAAATGCCGACAAACAAGCCATGGAAGACAACAAATCCGACATCGGCTGGGGCAGCCAAATTCGTTCTTATGTGTTAGATGATTCTCGTATTAAAGATTTACGTACCGGTGTAGAAAACCGCAATACACAAGCCGTATTAGACGGTGATTTGGATCGGTTTATTGAAGCCAGTCTCAAGGCCGGACTCTAAAAGTGCGGTCGTTTTTAAACACGTTTTTTAAAATTAAAGGTAAACAAAAATGTCAGAACAAGAAGTCAAAGAATTAGATTTAAACGGCGAAATGTTAGTCCGTCGTGAAAAATTAGCCGCCCTGCGCGCGAAAGGTAATGCGTTTCCAAACCAATTCCGTCGTGATGCACTTGCTCAAGATTTACATGATAAGTATGATTCTGAAGAAGGCGAAGCATTAAAAGAACAGCACGTTGAAGTTGCGGTTGCCGGTCGTATCATGACTCGTCGTGCTATGGGTAAAGCCACGTTTATCACCATCCAAGATATGAGCGGCAAAATCCAGCTTTATGTTGCACGCGACAATCTACCTGAAGGCGTGTATGCCGATGATGTCGGCCACTGGGATTTAGGCGATATCGTGGGCGTAAAAGGATCATTATTCAAAACCAAAACCAACGAACTCACCGTTAAAGCCACCGAAGTACAATTGCTGACCAAAGCATTGCGTCCGTTACCGGATAAATTCCATGGCTTAACTGACCAAGAAGTGCGCTACCGTCAACGTTACTTGGATTTAATTTCTAACGAAGAATCTCGCCGCACTTTTATCATTCGTTCAAAAGTGGTTGCCGGTATTCGTGACTACTTTATTTCCAAAGGCTTTATGGAAGTAGAAACTCCGATGTTACAAGTCATTCCGGGCGGTGCTTCAGCACGTCCTTTCGTGACACACCATAATGCATTAGACGTAGATATGTACTTGCGTATTGCCCCTGAGCTTTACTTAAAACGCTTGGTGGTCGGTGGCTTTGAACGCGTATTTGAATTGAACCGTAACTTCCGTAACGAAGGCGTTTCCGTTCGTCACAATCCGGAATTTACCATGCTTGAATACTACCAAGCCTATGCCGACTACCACGATTTAATGGATAACACCGAAGAATTGTTACGCAAACTTGCCATCGACATTTTAGGCACCACCATTGTGAAATACGGCGAATACGAATTCGACTTCGGCAAACCATTCGAGCGTATCACCTTACACGACGCTACTATTAAATATGGTGCAGACAAAGGTATCGTAAAAGAAGATTTATACGATATTGATCGCGCGAAAGCGGTTGCCGCTCGCTTGGGTATCGAAGTACAAAAATCTTGGGGCTTAGGCAGTATTGTCAACGCGATTTTTGAAGAAGTGGCAGAGCATCATTTAATTCAACCGACTTTCTTAATGGCACATCCGGCGGAAATTTCTCCGTTGGCGCGTCGTAACGATGAAAATCCGGAAGTCACCGATCGCTTTGAACTCTTCATCGGTGGACGCGAAATCGGTAACGGTTTCTCCGAGCTAAACGATGCGGAAGATCAAAATGAACGATTTGACGCTCAAGTGGCGGCCAAAGAAGCCGGTGATGATGAAGCGATGTTCAAAGACGAAGATTTCGTTGTCGCCCTTGAACACGGTTTACCACCAACAGCCGGCGAAGGGTTGGGTATCGATCGTCTCGCCATGCTTTACGCCAACGCCCCATCCATCCGCGATGTGATTTTATTCCCAGCAATGCGTCAGAAATAATGGCATGAAGTAAAACGGAAAAATTAACGGATTTCGGTGTGATATCGAAATCCGTTTTTTTATGAGCATTAATTGATATTTATAATGGCAACTCGGTGGTGGATTTTACCGTTTTTAAGGCGACTTCAGATTTGAGGGTTTTGATGCCAATATTTTTAGTGAGATAGGTATTTTTGATGCTATTGAATTGATCTAAATCGGCAACGCACATTTTGAGTAAAAAATCGTAACTCCCTGCCATTAAGTGGCATTCCAAAACTTGCGGAATTAATTTTATCTCAAAAATGAACCGCTCTTTGAGTTCCGAATCTTCTTCAAAAAAAGTGCCTTGAACATAAACGATTAAATGACAATTGACTTTCTTGGGGTTTAATAACGCCACATAACTATCAATTACGCCATTTTCTTCAAGATGATTGACTCGGCGTAAACAAGCTGAATTTGATAGCCCGATTTCATTGGCAAGTTCATTATTTTGTAAGCGTCCGTTGCGTTGTAAAGCTTTTAAAATGCGCGTATCAATGTTATCGAATAATTTCTTCAACATAAAAAAATCCTTTTTTAGAAAAGAAACAGCGAGCGCATTATAACAAGGCCACCTATGAAAAACTGTGATATAGGTGGCCTTTATTAAAATTGATGTTAAACACTGTAGATGTTAAACGCTATATAAGGAGACTTGAACAACCAGTAAGATTGCCCCGATGACCAATAAGCAACCAATCATCGGCATCACAAATTTCACCCATTTATTGAATGGAATATGTAACATTTGTAATGTTACCAACACCAAACCGGTCGGTGCCAAGAATAACATGGCGTATTGACCCCAGTTATAGGCAGAAACCACGATGTCACGCGGAATACCCACTGCGTCCGCAAGCGGTGCCATAATTGGCATGGAAAGCACTGCCAAACCGGAAGAAGATGGCACGATAAGACCTAAGAAGATGAAGACCACTAATTGACCGAGGATAAAGACGCTACCCGGCATACCACTTACAAGGTTAGACATGTAGTCCAAAATGGTGTCGGAAATCATGCCTTGTTCAAGCACTAAGTTTACACCACGTGCCAAACCGATAATCAAAGAGACGCCAACCAATTCGGAAGCCCCTTCGGTAAAGGATTCCACGATATCTTTTTCTTTCAAGCCACTGATAAACATGATGATAATGGTGATGGATAAGAAGGACGCCGCCATTTGAGGGAACCACCAACCGCCTGCCATTACCCCCCAAATCATCATTGGGAAAGCAATACAGAAGAGGATTAAGATCAGTTTTCTTCTTAAGGTAAATTCAAGCACGGTATTTGGGTCAAAGTTTTTCATATAACGATGATAAAACTCTTCTCTATCTTCATAAGTATAGGAAAAACTCGGATCCGCTTTGACTTTCTTACCATACCAATATAAGTAAGCAATCACGCAAGTTGCTCCTAATACAAGACCTAGCGCACGGAAACCAATCCCTTCGGTAAATTGAATACCGGCTGCATTAGACGCGATAACCACTGAGAACGGGTTAATCGTGGAAAATGCCGTTCCCATGGAGGAGGCCAAGAAAATTGCCCCAACACAGACAATAGCATCATAGCCCAGCGCTAAAAATACCGGCACCAAAATCGGGTAAAACGCAACGGCTTCTTCTTCGATACCACAAGTGGTACCGCCAAGCACCATTAATATGGAGACGCTAAACACAATCAAGAATTCGTTGCCTTTGGTGCGTCTGGCGAGTGCCATAAGCCCGGCATTAAACGATCCTGTTCGGTTAATCACACCGATCATACCGCCCAGTACAAAGATAAAGACCATGACATCTACTGCTTCAATAGTCCCTTCCACCATGCTGATAGGAATATCTTTGATGCCTTTATAATGTTGTGTGATCCGTTGATAGGTGCCAGGAATGGCAATCGGTTTTTTGATCACCCCTTCGGTGAAATTGGACAGTTTAATTTTAATATTAAGATTATTGAGAGTTTCTTCCGTTGCAGGGTAGGTTTTATCTTGTTCCCCATAGGTTTTAACCACAAAGACCTTGTCGGTCGTATTATAGGTCAACTTAGAATAGGAACCGGAGGGAATAACCCAGGTCAATCCCACGGCGAGAATTAAAATAAAGAATAAAATCGTGAACGCGGATGGGAAATTAAAGACCTTTTTTTTACTAGACGCTTCCATAGCAGACTCCTTGTCAATGACAGCGGCGGATCGGCATAATTATTTTTATTCATTATGCCGACCGCACTTTCTCCTTTGAACAGCTAAAATACTCAAAGCACTTTGATTATTATGAATAATAAGAAATTTCTTTCACTTTATTTGTGATGCGCGTACCGGCTTTACCTTTGACGATATCCACAATATCGGAAAGCGAACCGATGACGGCGTCTTTGCCGGTATTGCGTGCGAAATTCACGGCAGCCTGTACTTTCGGTCCCATAGAACCGGCAGCAAAGCCCATTTTTTCAATTTCATCCGGTGGTGCTAGTGCGATAGCTTTTTGCGTTGGTTTGCCCCAATCCACAAAGGTGGCAGACACATCTGTTGCAATGATGAATAAATCGGCGTCCAAATTTTCGGCTAATAGCGCTGAACACAAATCTTTATCGATAACGGCTTCTACACCACGTAGATTGTGTTGCTCATCGTAGTAAGTCGGAATACCGCCTCCCCCGGCACAAATTACGATGCTGCCTTTTTCTAACAACCATTTCACCGGTTTGATTTCAAAAATGCGTTTTGGCAACGGACTTGGCACCACGCGGCGATATTTATCACCGTCTTGTGCAATGCTCCAGTTTTTCTCTTTCGCCAAACGTTCCGCCTCTTCTTTGGAATAGACCGGGCCGATGGGTTTGGTCGGATTTTTAAAGGCTGGGTCGTTAATATCCACTTCCACTTGTGAAAGTAATGTGGCGAACGGCACTTCAAACGGCACGAGATTTCCTAATTCTTGTTGAATCATATAACCAATCATGCCTACGGATTCTGCGCCTAATACATCTAACGGATAGGTCGGAACATCTTTATAAGCTGCCCCTTGTAGCGCTAACAGACCTACTTGTGGGCCGTTGCCGTGCGCAATGACCAATTCATTATTAGGGTAAATTTTGGCGATTTGTTCACACGCAATACGCACATTTAATCGCTGATTTTCCGCGGTGAGCGGTTCGCCGCGGCGCAATAGGGCATTTCCGCCCAAGGCAATAACAATTCTCATACGCCACCTCTTAAATTAAGCTGGAATAAAGTACAGCTTTAATAGTGTGCATACGGTTTTCTGCTTGTTCGAATGCCACATTCATTGGCGATTCAAAAACATCTTCGGTCACTTCAATACCATTGGCTAATTCAGGGTATTTTTCCGCAATTTGGCGACCCACTTTGGTTTCGCTGTTGTGGAATGCCGGTAAGCAGTGCATGAATTTCACACGCGGATTGCCGGTGCGTTTCATCAATTCAGGGGTAACTTGATACGGTAATAATAATTTAATGCGTTCGCCCCAGGTTTCTAATGGTTCACCCATGGAAACCCATACATCAGTATGTACGAAATCAACGCCTTTCACGGCTTTATCAATATCATCAGTTACCGTAATGCGTGCGCCACTTTGTTTTGCAAATTTTTCGCACATGTCAACTAGCTCTGGATCCGGTAATAGCGCTTTTGGTCCGCAAATACGGACATCCATACCCAATTTAGCACCAATTAATAACAAGGAGTTACCCATGTTGTTGCGCGCATCACCGATATACACATATTTGATTTCACTTAATGGTTTATCGCAATTTTCAATCATGGTTAACACGTCCGCCAACATTTGTGTTGGGTGGAATTCATCGGTTAAACCGTTGAACACCGGCACACCGGCATATTCGGCCAATTCGTCCACAATTTCTTGTTTGAAACCACGATATTCAATGGCGTCATACATTCTGCCTAATACGCGGGCAGTGTCTTTCATACTTTCTTTGTGGCCAATTTGAGAGGAGTTTGGATCGATGTAAGTGACTTGGGCGCCTTGGTCATAAGCCGCAACTTCGAAAGCGCAACGGGTACGGGTAGAGGTTTTTTCAAAAATTAGCGCAATATTTTTGCCTTTTAATTTTTGCTGTTCGGTACCGGCATATTTTGCTCTTTTTAAGTCTCGGGATAAATCTAATAAATATTTGATTTCACGTTCTGAGTGATTAACAAGACTTAATAAGTGTCTGTTTTTAAGATTGAAAGCCATAATAATCTCCTTGATTTTTGTTTATTGACTTCATCCGAATAGCCAAGCTATTCACAAACTATTTATTCGACATACAACCTACTCCTTGCGAACGTCTTCATTTTAAAAGAAAGGCAAGTGAATATCGTGTCGAATTTCGGCTCCTAATGTAAAGATTTTGAACAAATTTCTAACAAAAGGCTTTTTATTGGTATAAAATTCGAACAAAAAATTTTCTATGCGAAAAAATTTTAACCTCATCACCCAACATTAACCTCATCATGAACACTGTGCTTCTTTTTTTACGTCATAACGCCATTAAAGTGCGGTATGTTTTACACAAGAAATTACGTCAAACCTATCGAATTTCACACAAAACCCTCGAATTTACCTGTTTGCTGATCGGCGCCAGCTTGGTTTCGTTGTTTTCCCTTGGCTTTGCCAAACTTGCGGATTTGGGCTTGGAATGGAACGCCCATTGGACACAACAATATCCGATTGCCGTCTGGTTTATTTTGCCCGGCGGTTTGGCGTTATTAACCTGGTTCGTCGCCAAATACACACCTTATGTCGGTGGCAGTGGCATCCCACAAGTGATTGCCTCGCTTAGCCTGCCCCATCAAGCCAATAAAAACCGTTTAGTCGCCTTTGGACAAACTCTATGGAAAATTCCACTCACGTTTTTAGCGATGCTTATCGGCGCCTCCGTAGGACGGGAAGGTCCTTCCGTGCAAGTCGGTGCAGCAGTGATGTTATGGTGGGGTAACTTATGCCGAAAATACGGTGTGGCATTTAATGGATTGAGTGCTAATGAACTAATGGCAACCGGTGCAGCCGGTGGTCTCGCCGCTGCATTTAATGCGCCTTTAGCCGGCGTTATTTTTGCCATAGAGGAATTGGGACGTGGTGTGCTATTGCGCTGGGAACGACGCGTATTGTTAGGCGTACTCGCGGCCGGTTTTATTTTGGTGGCGATTGAAGGCAACAACCCCTATTTCCCCACATATCGTGGTGTCACCGATATGCCTTATTTATGTTTATGGGTTTTAGTTTGTGGTGCGGTAAGTGGTATCAGCGGAGGAATTTTCGGCCGTTTGTTAATCAAAGGCGCAGCCGGAACCCTCCCTTTCTGTCGCCATTGGATACGCAAGCACCCTATTTTCACCGCCATTATTTTAGGATTAATATTGACCGCACTTGGCGTTTACACCAACGGCCAAACTTACGGCACAGGTTACCAAGTCGTCACCCAAGCGCTCGATGGACAAGCGGTACAAAGCGACATTGGCATCATGAAACTGCTTGCCACAGTAGGCACATATTGGACGGGCATTGCAGGCGGTATTTTCACCCCTTCACTCACCATCGGTGCCGGGCTTGGCGTGCAAGTGGCTGCCTTTACTGACGGTTCAGTCGACCAACGCCTGCTGGTGTTGTTATGTATGGCAGCATTTCTTGCGGGCGCTACTCAATCCCCAGTCACTGCCAGCGTTATCGTGATGGAAATGACCGGCTGCCAACCCGTATTGATTTGGCTATTGATTTGCTGCCTGATTTCCTCCATTATTTCACGCCAATTTAATCCGAAGCCGTTTTATCACATGGCGGCAGGGCGTTTCCGCCAGCGGATAAAAGAAGAAACGCAAAAAGACATGAAGGAAAACCCATAAAAATGTCCCAAAATCAACCGCACTTTTACCGTGGCCGCTTTGCCGTCGCGCCCATGCTGGATTGGACAACGCGCCATTGCCGTTATTTCCACCGCCAATTTTCCCGTCACGCCTTGCTTTATACGGAAATGGTGACCACCCAAGCCATTATTCACGCTAAATATGATCATCTTGATTTTGATGCGGCAGAAAACCCGGTGGCGTTACAACTGGGCGGCAGCGATCCGGAACAACTCAAACATTGTGCACAGCTGGCACAACAGCGCGGCTACCAAGAAATTAATTTGAATGTCGGCTGCCCATCCGATCGTGTACAAAACGGTATGTTCGGTGCATGTTTAATGGCAAAAGCGGAACTGGTTGCAGAGTGCGTACAACAAATGCAAAGTGCGGTACACATTCCCGTCACCGTAAAAACCCGCATCGGCATTGATGATTTTGACAGCTATGATTTCCTGTGTGATTTTGTCCAAAAAGTGCAGCAAGCCGGCTGTCAGGAATTTATCGTGCATGCCCGTAAAGCGTGGTTATCCGGTTTAAGCCCGAAACAAAATCGTGAAATTCCACCGCTAAATTACGAACGTGTGTATCAACTAAAACAGGATTTCCCCCATTTGCTCATCAGCATTAACGGAGG
This sequence comes from uncultured Aggregatibacter sp., assembly GCF_938046485.1. NCBI lineage: Bacteria > Pseudomonadati > Pseudomonadota > Gammaproteobacteria > Pasteurellales > Pasteurellaceae > Aggregatibacter > uncultured Aggregatibacter sp. Next base: position 44,643 of record NZ_CALIWN010000067.1, read on the forward strand.
CATTAAAACCCTTGAAGAAATGCAACAGCACTTGAAGTATGTGGATGGTGTCATGGTGGGGCGAGAAGCTTATCAAAACCCCGCGCTGCTCGGTCATATCGACCACGCATTGTTTGACGCAAATGCCCCGATTATCACCCCACGCCAAGCGGTGGAAAACATGTTTCCGTACATCGAAAAGCAACTCAGCCAAGGCGTCTATCTGAATCATATCGTGCGCCACATGCTTGGTGCCTTCCAAAACTGCAAAGGCGCACGCCAATGGCGACGTTATTTAAGCGAAAACGCCTACAAAGCCGGCGCCGGCATTGACGTGGTCGAAACCGCATTAGGGTTTGTGGAAGAATAAAAGTGCGGTGGGATTGGGAAATGTTTCGGCATTAATTATGTAGTCAATATATAAACCTGAAATGCCATTTTAACCACAGCAAAATTTTTATGCCCTTAACCTTAAGATCAAGGCTAAGGGCGTTTATTTAGCTTTTAGCAAGTCGCTATCTACTACAGACTGCTACAGAAATTTTGTAAAATTTTAACATTCTCGCGCTCATGACTAATCTCAAGAAGTCATTACAAACATATCGTTATCGTACTTTATGTCTGTTCATCTGATCATCCAGAAAATCTCAAACTCAATACTTTCCTGTATTGTTTGATGCAGTTTTTCTTTCAGTTCTTTCAATAGCTGTAATTCCTGTTTGGCAATTTCATCTTGCACCTCATCTAATTCATCGCGAGCCTTACGAAGCTGTTTACGCAGTTTTGTTACCTCTTCTTGTAACTGAATTTGTAGTTCAATATTATCTGCTAGCACCAATTCCTTTTCTTTACCACGCATTGCCTCTTTGAGTTCGCTAATTAAATCTTCAGCAGCTTGCATTTGATCTTTTGCCCAAGCGTTAAGACGAACATTTTCCACTTTTAACAAGGCATCATTTTCTGCCTTAATACGAGCTTTTTCCAAATCAATTTGTTCTCTCACTAAATGTTCAAAAACAAGCGGTGGATTCTTAACAGTAGCTTGTAAATCTGCAGGAAGTAGAAATAGCTTTTGTGCAAATTCTTTATCTAGCAAATTACCTTGCTCATCACACACGGTAAATACTAACGATTCTTGGCTTTCTGCATTCGACTCTACACTGATTTTATTCAAACGCAACCAACCCGATTTACCTTGATATTGTTCGATCAAACTAATTTTTTCAGGATAATTTGAATAATCAAAAACTAATGTTGCATTTGGTGTATCAGCATTTAATGCTTCATTGATACACCATTGTCCAAGCGGTTGATTTAAGCGATATTCATAACCTTGCAACGTTGCTGTTCGCTCTTTACGTGGCAATAGGTATCGTCCAAGAGGTATACCGCCTAGTGGTGCATTTTCGAGTAAAAAATACCAATCTGTTTGATTAAACTGAGCTTTACCGTTTAGTGCAAATTGCGTAACGCCCCAAAACCACTGTTCCATTGCGTTTAGACGGTCTTCCGTCATCACTTTAAGGCGTTCTAGCACTGACTGATCAAAGCTTGAGACCAATGCATTTTTAGTTTCTTGTACTCTTCCTTCAATTTCATCGGCAAATTGGGCTTGTAACTGATCAAAGGCTGTCTGAATTTCGTTTTCAGTACGGCACGTGGCATAAATATTCGCAATTTGATTTTCAATATCCACCCCGGATTCAATTCGCCCTAACACTTCATCAGAAGCACCCAATACGCCTTGAAACAATTTAAATTTTTCTGTGAGTAACTCTAAAACACGCTGATCAGCAAGATTTCGTTTGTTTAAGAAATTGATTACTACCACATCAAATTTTTGCCCATAACGATGGCAACGCCCGATGCGTTGTTCCACTCTCTGCGGATTCCACGGTAAATCATAGTTAATCAGCAATGAACAAAATTGCAGGTTTACCCCTTCACTGGCAGCTTCTGTTGCAATCATAATTTGAGCCTTTTCTTTAAAATGCTCAATCAATGCTGAACGCTTATCCACTTCTGCCGAGCCTGTAATCTTTTCTGTGCCTTGATGGCGAATAAGCCAATCTTGATAAATCGTCACAGAATTTGGATCGTTATTCGTGCCACTAAATAGCACCACATTATCCGCATAACCATTTTGCGTTAAAAAATCAAAAAGGTATTTCTGTGTGCGTACCGATTCGGTAAAAATAATCGCTTTTTGATTTGCTCCCAGTTTAGCCATTTCCGCAAAACCGGTTTGAAGTGCGGTCAATAAAGCGAGAATTTTGCTGTCGTGTTGCAAGCCTTCTGCCAAACGAATAAAGCCTTCAATTTCAGAGATTTCTGCCTGTAATGCTGCTTGATTTAATTGATCGCTAACAGAAACTTCTATCTCTTCCGCCTCCAGTTCATCGGTTTCTACATCTTCTGTCGTTAATTCTTCACCATCAAATAATGCTTCAATTTCACTTAATGGTTCATCTTGATTCTGTTCTAGCTGCTGTAAATTTTGAAGCCTTAGCAAAATGGCTTTTAATGTTCCCAAAACGGCTTGCGGACTTGAAGCTAATAATTTTCGCAGAATTAAAGCTGTTAAATGTTTATGTCGCTTTGGCAACGCGTAGCTGCTTTCTTTACGTAAAAATTCTGAGATTTGCTCATAAAGGGCAAATTCTGCTGCCGTTGGCATAAATTCTTGAGTGATCGTCTTACGTTCGGTATAACGCACATATTCCAACACATTCTTGCGTAGCGTACGTTTAACAAAACTTGCCATTCGCTCTTTGAGCTCAGCTACATTGCCACGGCGAACAAATTCTTTTTGGAAAAATTTACGATCGCCAAAAATATGATCATCAAGTAAAGTAGATAAGCCATACAGTTCCATCAACGAATTTTGCAAAGGTGTTGCCGTGAGCAATAGTTTTTTCTTGCCCCCAAAGGCATTGCGCATTGCTTGCCCCATTTTGTTATCGGCTTTGTGGGCATTACGCATCTTGTGGGCTTCATCAATAACCACCAAATCCCAATCAAATTGCTTAAACGTTGCTTGTTCTTTGCTGGCAAATTGATGCGAAACAATCAACACATTATTACCAATTTGATTTTTGCAAAAATTAAACAGTTTTCCACCGTTTGTCTTTTTCATTGCTTGATTGACAACCATTTTATCCACCACCATTGTTGGCAAACCAAACTTTTCAGTCAACTCAGTCGCCCATTGTTTACGCAAAATGGCAGGGCAAACAATCAACAAATTCCGCTTACGTTCTGCCCATTTTTGACAAAGCACTAAACCCGCTTCAATGGTTTTTCCTAAACCGACTTCATCGGCAAGCATCACGCCTTCTTGTAGCGGATTTTTAAGTGCAAACAATGCCGCATCAATTTGATGGGGATTTAAATCTACCTTGGCATCAAATAATGATTGCGATAAACGGTTATCATCTGTTCGGCGGCACGTGATTTCATTAGCAAAATAACGAGCGTGATAAGGTGTTACCATATTTTCCTCTTTCTAAACAGGCTCAGCCAAAATCATCGTAAACATTTGTTGCAGATAATTAGCTTTATCCATAAACAGAATATGCTTATCGGTAAATTCTTCTTCGGTTTTATCGTACAAAGCTGCAGCTTCCTCAAGTAAGCTTGAATATGGTGTAATAGATAAGATAAAACTATTAAGTGTTAAACCGAGTTTTAATTCTTTTTCCAAGGTTTTAACCGATTCAAACAAGCTAAATTTAGGGTGTTCCCATGTCATATTGCGAATGCCTTTGGGGTCAACAAAAGTCAGCCATTGTCTGCCGTTTTCTTTATCCACCAACCAAAGTAAAAAATCAGGATAGAAATTGCCCGCAAGTGCAAAACCTAAACCTTTAGCTTTATTTGCTGCATTGCGTAGTAAATACAACTCTTTACCACCTGTCCACTCACTAAGTAAACCAGCTGCATGTGCATTTTTTAAACCTTCTACAAACTGAATTTCACTTTCTTCCTTCATTGTAAGTGGCTTCATTGTAAAAGGTAAAGCTGCTTGATTTTCTATGGTCATAAGTGGATAGAACAAATGCGGATTAAAGCAAATCGCTTCTATGTTTGGTGCTTTCCAACCCAAAACTTTCGCTAGTTCCCCCGATTCTACTCGTGTTTTCAAATCTTCCAATTTGGCTTGATAATCTCTTCCATCTGCTTCCAAATTGACAGTAAATTCATAGTTCTCTACCATTGAACCATTTTCTTCGTCTACAACTATTTCACGATAAAATTGCCCTTCATATGCCCCTTTCATCGCTTTGTAGAATGCCTCTAGATAATCAGTCAACAGTTCTAACATCAACCCTTCTTGTTTCTGCACTGAAGAAAAATCCGTTACTGCCAATTCTGTTGGTGGAATATAGAGCTTGTACCAATCATTTCGGTAGGCAAATTTTTTTAATCGCTCTCTATCCAATCGCAGATTATTTAATGATTGCAACATTTTACTTTTTTGTAACGTGAGATAAATTTTATCCCAATCAAATAAATTAAATAGCCGACTGTCTAAAAGACCTTCTTTCTTTTGCTTATCTAAACTTTGCTTGATTTGATTCTCTTTACTTACAACAGCCTCCAAACGAGGATAGCAGTCAAGAATAGCTATCGGTTCTTTTACTTTACCTTGCCATTTTTCAGGAATTTCAAACAAATAAACATTTTCTGTACGTTTAAAGCTCTTTTGACGATTACCTTTATATTCTTCGTCTAATTTAAGTGTCTTAAGTTTTATCCCTTTAGGTAAATTCGGTTGCACTTTAAAATCAATAGTAATAATTTCATCAAGATTTACGCCTTCTTCTGCCAAGTATTTTCGGAATTGATCCATGTAGTTAGCATTGATGCCAAAAATATTGAGCGTTTCTAATTTTTCTAAATGCACACCTTTAGGGCGTTCTCCACTCACACTACGTTTCAAAGAAAAATCACGTCCTTTTAAGCGCACACCGCGCCCAAACATTTGAATGATTTGACTACCTTCTTTTTTGCCCATATTGAGCAATCCCATTGTAGAAACTCGCCAACTAGACCAACCTTCAGTAAATTTTTTTGCTCCAATCAGTACATTAATTGAACTTGATTTTTGGTTGATAGTTTCAAATAAACCTTCACGAAATTCATCATTTTCCGTATCAAATGCAGGGTTATTTTCTGCACTTTTAGCAAAATCTGCCGCACTACCGATATTGATTACCCCAAAAGCAGGATAACTCCCCACTGCAAGCGATAATTCACCAGATGCTTTTTTCAACAATTTAAGCTGCAATCGAGCTTGGCTATCTGCATTAAATAAACGTTTGAGCATATCTGCATACAAATCATCTTCACGCCCGACAAAGTCCATTAATGCAGTAAATCGTTGTAAGAAAATATTGTTATCGGCATTATCTAAAAGGCGGGCTTTATCGGCGACCAAATCCGCCAAATAACTTTTTGCTAATTCAGCCTCATTAAGGAAAAACGCTAAAAAGTCCAAAATTTTCTGTACGTCGGATTTTTCTTGTTTTTGATCTGCTGTTTCACTTGAACTTGTTTTGTCAGCAACGCTTTTTCCAACAAATACCATCAATGGCTTTTCAATATTCCAAGTGGTCAATTTGTCTGAAAATTTTTCAAACAGATACATTTGCTGATAAAACGACAACAAACAAGCGGTAAAATAGAGCTTTTCATGTTCGGCAAAATAGTCATTTTTCAGATTCAAAATCAAACTTTCTTTGCCATAACCATCGGCATAAAAATACTTGTAAGAGTAATCAAATAAAATACATTTAGCGTATTTTTCACGTAAAGTATTCTTTTTATCGCTCACCGCTTGACCAAGTGTTGCAGAATACTCAAAAGCGAAGCCGTCTGAAATTAAGGCTTCACGACGTTTTTGCCACGCACCATCTTCCGCACTTGAACCGCTATGTCCTTCATCGACTAACACAAGGTTATGCCCAGATAACTCTGCCACAGCAACAGTTTTATCACCTGATTTTTCTCCTAGTTTATTTATATCGATCACTTCTACCGATACCGTATCAGACGAAGTAAAATTCAGGGTTAAATTTGGTGAAATACGGTTCTTATCAAACAAACTTGCCGAAAAACCAGATTCTTCTAGCTCTATAATATGCTGATTACTCAGACCTTCTCTTGGTGTTAATACGATAATTTTGTCGATTTTTTCAGGGCAATAATCCAAATATTGCAGAATGTTCACGTGCATCAGTAAGGTTTTTCCACTGCCTGTGGCATTCCAAAAGGCAATCGTGTTTAAATCACTTGCGGTGTATGGCGCGCGTTTTTCTGCATTTTTATCACCAAATTCAGTTTGGTATTTTTCCAACTGCTCATTTAAGGCTGATTGAAATTCTGCCTGGCGATTAAAATAAAAATCCAAATAAATTTCAGTAAACAATAACGATAAATACTGAAAATATTTCATCTGTAGAACATGCCCGCTCGCATTATTCCGCTTTTCAGTAATTTTTTTCCAATGACGAACAATGTTTCTGTCATAACGCAATAAATCAATTTCGCGAATGTGGTCTGTATGGAATAATTGGTTATGCACTAATGCATCAAAAAAATGCGTTTGACCGTTTTCAATCTGCCCATCATCACCCAAACGAGCTTTCAGTTCTTGCAATTTCTCTGCATTAAAAAGCGACAAAAAATAACGGTTCAGCACTAAATGGTCATGAAACGTAATTTTGATTTGTGGTTTTGTTTTTTTCGCCATTACAATTATTCCCCAAACATTCTTGCTAAAAATTCGCTTTCAATCGACCGCACTTTTAACGTTTTAAGATCGCCATCAGAATCTTCCCAAGCGGTTACCACATTATGGTCACCATTGATATAAACTACGTCAAATTCGCTTTCTTGCGGATTGATTTTGTGGCGGTTTAAATAATCATTAAGTCTGTCGTAATCATATTTTTCACAATCACGCCAAATCACTAACGTTTTTTCACCGCTAGTATTTATGCCTTGCACCATGACTAAGCCATTTTCACGCTTGTCATTGATTTCACTTACTCGCAAACCAATTAAATAGTTAAAGGTTTCTACCAAATCAATGGTTTTCGCCTCATATGCGCCCGAAGAAGTGGTGGCGATGTTGAGTTGATAGTCAAACGGTTTGGTAAAATGCTGTGTATTAAGTAGAGAATCACGACTTTCTACGTCTAGCATATAGTGCAATAAATAGTCGTTTTGCACCGTCTCCGATAAGCCCATATCCGCCAAATCTTGTGCAGGTTTACGCAATTCCAAATTGTTGAGCGTGTCTTCGTAGCTTTCCAGTTTTAGTACTTTGACAATTTGTGACACACCACCAAACACCCCGTTATCGGCTTGCGGTTTACCATCTTTCCATTCTTTAGCGAAAATCACTTTTTGCACCCGTGGTTTTAATACCGTATCAAAATACTCGCCTTGCTCCACCAAGATATATTTGCGCTCACCATTGTCTTCTCGGTTAAGATTGATTACGGCGTGGGCCGTTGTGCCAGAGCCTGCGAAGTAGTCAAGAACAAAATTATCTTCATTGCTACCTAATTGAGCAGAAATAATTTCTTTAACTGTATGTATAGATTTTGGGTAAGAGAAATTTTTTGCATTCTCAACCCCTAAAATAGCTTGAAGAACTTTTGTTCCATATTCACTTGCATCATATTTAGGGTCAATCCAAAGGCTTCTCATTACGCCAGTATCTTTATTGAAAATAATTTGAATGCTACTTCTACCAGATTTTGCCTCCAATTTATCTAAAATTTTTTCAACCGATTGTCGTGCATATCGCCATTTTTTTTCAATTCCATCTTCATTTAATGGATAAACTGCTATTACTCCATCATCTAATTGAATGTTTGCGGTTTCAGGGTGAAAATCATCATCAGGGATATCACCGATTTCAATAATTTTTCCATCTTTAATATAAAACGGATAAAAACAATTTTTTGCATCAGTTCTATCTGATTCAGTACCACTATCTCGTAAATTTCTAGAATCAATTTCAGATCTTTTTACATCACTAATATATTTCTCACTGTCTGTTGGATACATTAAATAAAAATACTCATGAACATATGATATGTTTTTGCCTTGCTGCCCTCTTGGGTTATGAACTATTGGTAGTGCAACTTTTGTCCAATCTGTAAAAGTTAGACTTAATAGTTGCCCTAATAATTCTTGTTCAATTTCATCAATGGCAACAGCTTGAGACGATTCTCTTGCTAAGAGAGTTTTGCCCAATTCCATCCTATTGCTCATAAGTGATAACCAAGCAGAATGTTTGAAAGTATTCTTATACAAAATTTCTGAAGAGCTGGCGTTATATGGTGGATCAATATAAATACATTTTACCTGTTCTTTATATCTTTCCTGCAATAAATTGAGTGCTTGGAAATTATCGGAATGGATTAGTAAGCCATTCGTTTTCTTATCTAAATCTTGCAGATGATTTAACACATCGGCTTGGAATGTCGGTTTAAATAACGCAGTATCCACCACCAAGTGCGGATAGTTTTTGCAAAATTCTTCCGCATTTAGACCGCTTGTATTCACATTAAATAAGGCTTGCCATTGGGCGGTTTGTTTTGGGTTATCTAATGCAGCTTGCACTTGAGCTTCATTTAAATGATCAAGCGTAATCAAATAATGGCAGCCTGCGACAAATTTCTTTTTCAGCCACAATTTTTTTTGGAAATCTTCTAATTGAGCAAGAAAGGCGATAATTTCTTTTGCTACTGTTTTTAGCGTTTTAATTGCCTGGAAGTTTTGCTCAATATGTGAAAAATCCGTGCTTTCTTGAATATTATCCAAGTTCATCACTTCATTTTTGATATAAAAATCCAACTCTTGATTTAAAAATTTACCGAGGTTTTTGTGAATAAAATAATCGGCAGTATTTTTAGCGGTGTAGTCGGTGAGATATTTTTCAAGCAGCGTACGTGTTTTATTCGTATCAGTTGGCTTTAATGTAAAAATTTCTTGAAAATCATCTGAAATTGCAAAAGTTTTTATTTTTTCTACTGCTTGTAAAATGTATTCCTTTTGTAATTTTGTTCTTTGTTTTTCTGTTCCGTTTACCGCTTTGTATTCAAAACGAAGGGTAAGTAAATTGCCTTGGATATCAAACGGCAAAATATCTGTTTGGATTTCATCGCCGTTTTCATCCGTTTCGGTTTTAATTTGTGGTTCAATTAAGGCAAATACTCGAGCTTGATCGTTATCTTTACGGTTATCTTTTGCGGTGTCCGCTTCCACTAGGCGGAATTGTACTTTTTTGCCGTTTTCTAATGTAAACGCATAATTACTGAAACTTTCGCCTGATTTGGTGTAATACTGGTCTTTATTTGCCCAGTGCAACATCACTTCTTCGCCGGCATAGGGAATGGCATAAGTATCGCCTTTATAGCGGCGTTGGCTGATAAAATCGCCTTGATCGTAATAGCGTGAGAAGAAAGTGTAGAGATGGTTGTAAACGTTGTTTGCTTGTTCAAAATTGCCATTAAATGCGGTATTAATTTTATTTGGTAACGTTTTTTGTAGGAATTCGTTGATTTGCGTTTGGCGTGAATTAAGAATGCGATAAATACCGAAATCTAAATCAGGCTGATTTATTTGAAAAATTTCTTGCAATTTAGCGATAAGTTGAGCAAGCTGTGCTGTGCTGTGCTGTGCTGTGCTGTGCTGTGCTGTGCTGTGCTGTGCTGT
>NZ_CALIWN010000068.1:0-10436 GCF_938046485.1 uncultured Aggregatibacter sp.
GTCGAGGATGATGATTGGCGCGTTTTTCAGCAGGGCGCGGGCGATGCTGATGCGCTGTTTTTCGCCGCCGGAGAGGGTCAGCGGATAACGTTTTAATAAATGCCGAATGCCTAATAAATCCACAATATAGTCAAATTCTTCCCGACTGGCATTTTTCATGCCATACGTTAAATTACCTTTTACATTGTAATGGGAAAATAATCGGGCGTCTTGAAACACATAGCCCACGCGTCGTTGATGGACGCCGATTTGTTGACGATTGGCAGTATCGACTAAAGTGCGGTCATTTAAGCGAATAAATCCTTCATCCGGTTGAATAAGCCCACTGACTAAATTGATCAAAGAGGTTTTGCCGGAACCGGACAAACCGAAAATGGCCGTGACGCCTTGAGAAGGAATGGCTAAGTTGGCACGAAGTGCTAAATTGCCCAATTGTTTTTTTATATTAATGTGCAACATTTGTTTGTCCCAACTTGTTTTGCATGCGTTTATTTAACCATTCCGATAAAAAAAGTGAGATAAGAGAGAGTATAACGGCAAAAATGCATAATCTCGCCGCTTCTTGTTCCGCCCCTGGCGTTTGAATAAAGGAATACATGGCCAAGGGAATGGTTTGAGTTTCACCGGCAATATTGGACACAAAGGTAATGGTGGCGCCGAATTCCCCTAAAGAACGCGCAAAACCAAGCACAATACCGGCGAGAATACCCGGTAAAGATAACGGTAAGGTAATCGTTAAAAACACCCGCCACGCAGAAGCCCCCAGTGTTCTGGCGGCCTGTTCCAATTTTAAATCAATACTTTCAAGGGAAAGGCGAATGGCACGCACGACCAAAGGGAATGCCACTACCGCAGAAGCTAATACAGCCCCTTTCCAGCTAAATCCAAAGGTCAATCCAAACCATTGATACAAATATTTCCCGATAAAACCATTGCGTCCCATGGCAACCAATAAAAGATAACCAATGACAACCGGCGGCAACACCAAAGGCAAGTGAATAATCCCACCCACAATGGATTTGCCATAAAAATCTTTTCGTGCCAAAAGCCATGCCACCCAAACGGCAACAGGCAAACTCCATACCATAGCACTGACCGAAACCTCTAAACTCAAGCGAATGGCATCGATTTCTAATGGGCTCAAGCCTAATAACACTAGAAACTCTGTAAACAAAATTCAATTCCCTATATAAACAAAGCGTAGCATCATGGCTACGCTTAATGAGTCAAAGTCGGTTTGCTTATTTTACAGAGAAACCGTAATCAGCAAATACTTTTTTCGCTTCAGGCGATTCTAAGTATTTCAAGAATGCTTGCGTTTCCGCATTGTTGTGATCTTTTAAAATCGCAACCGGATAATCCGCCGGTTTGTAAGAATCTTGTGGGAACACACCAATCGCTTTCACTTCTTTGCTCACTTTCGCATCAGTTGCATACACGATACCCAAAGGAGATTCGCCACGTTCAACTAAAGCCAATGCTGCACGCACGTCTTTGGCACGAGCTAATTTGTCTTTGACTTGATCCCATAAGTTTAATTTGGTTAACGCTTCTTCCGCATATTGACCGGCAGGTACGTGTGCAGGGTCACCTACAGACAAATAAGCATCTTTTAATTGCTTGATCCATTCGCCTTTTGCGATATCAACGTTTTGTAATTTGCTGTCTTTTTGTGAGATTAAAACCAGTTCATTACCCACTAATAATTTTTCGGTTTCTTTAACGGTTAACCCTTTTTCTGAAAGGTATTTCATCCATTTTGTGCTGGCTGAAATAAATAAATCGGCAGGCGCACCTTCTTCAATTTGTTTTGCTAAAGTTGAAGAAGACGCAAAAGAAAATGCCACTTCTTCTTTCGGATTCACTTTTTTGTAATCTTCTGCCACTTGTTTTAATGAATCGGTCATTGAAGCAGCAGCAAACACAGTCACTTTCGCCTGTGCAGAAAGAGAGAATGCCAAACAAGCTGCCGCTAAACCGGCAGCGATTTTTGAATATTTAAACATAGTAAAAACTCCGTTTTGGTTAGTTAATAAGTTATATATAGCGCAAATTATACAACGAAAATAGAGAAATAAAAGGCGTATAACCCATTATTTAAAAAACAAAATATGCCCTAACCTTTCGGAGGTAGGGTTAAACATTCTTATTCTTTTAGAAATATAGTATGATGTGCCGCATATAGTCGTCAGCGCAATTTTGAGGAACACAATGAACGGAACAGAAATTTTACTCACCATTAAACTGAAAGAGACCCTTTTCGCCGATCCTAAACGCATCCGTTTATTACAAGAAATTGAAAAATGCGGTTCCATCAATCAAGCGGCTAAAAATGCCAATGTCAGTTATAAAAGCGCTTGGGATCACCTTGAGGCGATGAATCAAATCAGCCCGAAACCGTTGTTAGAACGTAATATCGGTGGGCGAAATGGTGGCGGAACGGCATTAACCGTTTATGCACAACGTTTATTGAAACTCTATGATCTATTAGAACAAACCCAAGAAAAAGCCTTTGATATTCTGCATGATGAAAAAGTGCCGTTAAACAGTTTGCTCTCCGCCATGGCGCGTTTTTCCTTGCAAACCAGTGCCAGAAACCAATTTTTCGGCAAAGTACAAGCATTAAGATTTGAAGATATTCACTGTTTTGTTGACATTCTTTTAGAAGATTTTGACAAACCGCTGACTGTCTCTATCACCGAAAAAAGTGCGGTGCGCTTAAAACTTGAATCTGACAAAGAAGTCATGGTGATGTTTAAAGCGCCATGGGTCAAAATTACCGCCAATCCGCAAGAAAATTTGCCAAATCAATTTAAAGCGACGGTCACATCCATTATTGATAAAGGTGAAGCCGGTGAAGCGATTTTAGTGTTAGAAGGCTCAAACATCGAGTTCTGTGCAACGCTCACCAAAGATCAACATGTGGAAATCAATCAGTCCGTTTGGGCTTCTGTTGATCCGGAACAGGTGATTATTGCGACGCTTTATTAATCTCTAAAGATAAAAAGTGCGGTGATTTTTCACCGCACTTTTGCGAGCAAGGTAATAAAAAATCTCCGCCTTTTTTACTTGGGCGGAGATTTTTTATACATCAAATTTACAACGTAATTTCATCAATGGATTTGCCGAAACTCGGTACAAACACCTGCAAAAAATAATCCATTTCGGGGCTTTGCCATTGATCCATCAATTTTTCTAACCGCACTTTTGCCGATTTAAATTCCTGGTTGCCGTTTTCCAGCTCAAATTTCACCTTTATATAAGCGCAAATTAAATCCGCCTGTTTCACAATGTGCTTTTCTTCCTCTGCAAAACATTGATTATCCAAATAAGGTAAAAAATCGGCTTGTAATGCTTCCGGCAGTAAACTCATTAAATGCAACTCAGCCGCTGTTTCAATTTGTTTATAGGCGTGCGTGATCTCTTCATTGAAATATTTGATTGGTGTAGGCAAATCGCCGGTGAAAATTTCTGAGGTGTCGTGATACATCGCCATGACAGCAATTCGATCCGCGTTGAGTTGGGCACCGTAAAAACGGTTTTTAATGAGCGCTAATGCATGGGCAACAAAAGCCACCTGCAAGCTGTGTTCCGCCAAATTTTCTCGTTCAATATTGCGCATGAGCGACCAGCGCTGAATCAATCTGAGACGATCCAAACAGGCAAAAAAATGACTGGTTTTAACTTGTTCCATGCCACCACCTATTAATTAAGGGTATATTCTTCGATAACCACCGGAATGTTATACACTTGGCCCAAGCGGGAAATCTCAACCTGAACCCGTGTATTCGGACGCACATCCGCGATAAGTTTCATCATTTCTGCCGGTGAACGTGCCTCGACCTCATTGATTTTCAGAATAATATCGCCTGCCTGTAACCCGGCTTTTGCTGCCGGGCTATTCGGAATAATGCTGGTGATCAGCACACCTTGCGAAGATGCGCCTTGCCCGTTGCTAAATAAAATATCCGTTTGTACACCGAAATACCCCCGAATAACACGTCCATCACGAATAATTTTTTTCATAACGTCGTTTGCCAAATCAATGGGAATGGCAAAATTTAGCCCTTCTGCAATTTCATTGGCGGTTTTGCCAATACTTAAGGTGCTGATACCCAATAGCTCACCGGCAGAATTAATTAACGCCCCACCAGAATTGCCTCGGTTAATGGAGGCATCAGTTTGGATAAAGTTTTGGCGACCCAGTGCTTCACCGACCGCACTACGCCCTACCGCACTGACAATCCCTTGCGACACACTTTGCCCCAAATTGTATGGATTACCAATGGCTAACGCCACATCGCCCACATGCACAGGGCGATTGGGATTTTGTGGAATCGTGGATAAGTTATCCGCTTTGATTTTTAACACGGCTAAATCCGTTAACGCATCCGAACCAATTAATGCCGCATCAAAAATGTTACCGTTTTGCAATGCCACCACAATTTGATCGGCATTTTGAATCACGTGCTTATTAGTCAGAATGTAGCCGTCTTTCGACATGATCACGCCGGACCCCAAGTTATTCACTTGGAACTGAGAGGAAGAGGAAGTAAAGGCTTGATTATAAACATTCACCACGGCAGGCGAGGCAATACGCACAGCATCCCGATAAGAAGCAACATCATGTTGAGAGTCAGTGATTTTAGGCATGACATACAAAATCACGGCAGCAGAAGCCAAGCCGATAATCGCCGAATGAAAAAGTTTCTTTAGCATCAGTTCCTCATTTTCTTATATAAATTAACTTGAGATCATCGCCAACAGGTTCGCAAGATTGCAGTTGCCATAAAGGCGCATCGGCAAGTTGCGTTAAATTAGGCAAATGGCATAAATCTCTGGCTTGATCGCCTAATAATTTTGGCGCCATATAAATAATCAGTTCATCCACCAGATTTTCAGAAATTAATGCGCCTGCCAACGTCGCACCCGCTTCCACCCAAAGGGTGTTAATTTGACGCTTGCCTAACTCTGCTATCAATGCCTGCAAGCGACTTTCGCCTTGGTGTCGATTTAATTTTAAGTAATCAGTAAAAGGCGGAAAATCTGTCAGCGAATAATCATCTTCGCCCACCAACCAAACCGGTGATTCCGTTAAAAACACCTTAAAATCCGACCGCACTTTATGGGTGGAATCCAAAATCACCCTCACCGGTTGGCGTAGTTTTTCTTGTGGATAACCGGCTTTTACGTCAGGCGGTAATTCTTCCCAACGCACATTTAAACTGGGATCATCCGCCAGCACCGTTTGTGAAGTCGATAAGATCGCGGAAGCTTTAGCGCGATATTGCTGTACATCCGCCCTTGCCTGTGCGCCGGTAATCCATTTGCTTTCGCCACTTGCCATGGCAGTTTTGCCATCAATACTCATGGCCAGTTTTAACTGTACGAAAGGCTTGCCGGTACGCATGCGTTTTAAAAAGCCTTTATTCAGCTGTTCGGCATTTTCTTCTAATAATCCCACCGCACTTTGAATGCCTGCGTCGCTTAAAATCTGTAGTCCTTTACCCGCCACTTGAGGGTTCGGATCGCACATCGCCGCAATCACTTTACTCACGCCAGCTTCAACCAAGCCTTTCGCACAAGGCGGCGTACGCCCAAAATGCGAACAAGGCTCTAAGGTGACATAAGCTGTTGCACCACGGGCATTTTCACCGGCTTCACGTAATGCCATGACTTCTGCGTGTGGCTCACCGGCTTTCACATGAAATCCTTTGCCGACCACCTCGCCGTCTTTCACCAAGACGCAACCCACAGAAGGATTTGGCGTTGTGGTGAATTCGCCCTGTTTGGCTAAATCAAGCGCCAGTTGCATAAAAGCAACATCTTGCGGGCTGAATTGTGTCTTCATCAATGATCCTTTAAGTTTTCGATTTCTTGGCTAAATTGGTTGATGTTATCAAAACTCAAATAGACGGAGGCAAAACGGATATACGCCACTTTATCTAAATTCTTTAATTCTTCCATCACTAACGTGCCTACTAATTTACTTGGCACTTCGCGCTCACCGGTCGCGCGCAATTTGTGAATAATACGGCTAATGGCTTTTTCCACATCGTCCGCACTCACGGGACGTTTTTCTAACGCATGTTGAATGCCACGACGTAATTTATCTTCATTAAACGGCTCACGATTGCCGTTATTTTTAATCACTTTCGGCACAATTAGTTCTGCCGTTTCAAAGGTCGTAAAACGTTCGTGACACTGACCACACTCTCTACGGCGACGCACCTGAAAACCGTCAGAAACCAAACGACTGTCGATAACTTTGGTTTCTTCTGTCGAACAAAAAGGACAACGCATACTTGTCTCCCATCATAAATAGCGAAAAAAACAACCGCACTTTGGCGTAAATTGTCCCAGTATTTTACACATGATTGGCACAACGTGCGGGATAAAAACAACCTTTTTTAGGTCGATTTCACGATGCCTAGAGCAAACGCAAGTAAACCGTGATTTCTTCCCGATCATGATACAGGTGTTTTGCCTGTAATTGGAATTTTAACCCTTGTTGGGACAATTTATCCGTAATAAATTGCAGACATTGTTGTACTTCCGCATAGCGTTTTTTCATCGGCAGCTTCAAATTAAAGATCATGCTATGACACCAGCCGTTCAACAGCCATCTCACCATTAACTCGGCAATTCGGCTTGGCTGTTCCACCATGTCGCACACCAGCCAATCAATTTTACGTCGTTTCGGCGGCTGAAACTTAAAGCCGTCTTCAGCACAATGTTCAATGCGCCCCGTATCATGCAGACTGGCGGCCATTTTGCCGTGATCGACGGCATATACAAATAAACCACGTTTCACTAACTGATATGTCCAACCGCCCGGGCAAGCGCCGAGATCCACGGCATACATGGTTTCATTAAGCAATTCCGCTTCTTTTTGGCGTGGAATAAAACTCAAAATCGCCTCTTCCAATTTTAATGTAGAGCGACTTGGCGCATCTGCCGGGAATTTTAAACGTTGAATGCCCATTAAATGCGCAGAATGATTGTGATTGTAAGAGTAGCCCACATAACAAGTATTATTTTGTAAGAAAAAAACATGCAATGTCAGACCGCTCTTTAAGTTACTTTTTGCATTTAGCCAGCCTTGTTTTTTCAACGCTTGGCGCAGTGGCACAGTGAATTTACGGCAAAATCCAAGTAATTCCTTCGCTTCGTTCGTATCGGCGGTTTCAACCCATAATTCATTGCTATTTGTTAATGGAATGCTTTCCGCAATTTGCTGATATTGTTGAAGAATCGGGGTAATACGATCCTGTTGTGGTAAATCCGTCAGCAAATTGGAAACCACGATCATTTGACGGGCAAAAATCAGTTGTTGAAAGGGCAATTCTCGTGCCAATAAATCCGCCTCGCCAGGCTGATAACATTCAAAAATTACATAGCCGCTGTTTTCGGTGACACGGGCGAAGCCAAAGACGCCTTTTTCTGCTGCTTTATCGGTGATTTCCGCCGCCAACTCGCGCTCAAATCCCATCCGACAATATAATGCCAACTTATTCATTTTCTTGTTTATTTTCTTCTTGATTAATGGTTTGAATAATCCAGGAACGGAACGCCACAATGCGCTCATCATTGCTGTTATCTAAATGATTGACCACATAAAAGGATTTCGGATCTCGCAAATGGGTATCAAATACCGGTTGTAAATTGCCGTTTTCCAACTCTTGTTGCGCTAAAATACGATTGGCAAGCACGATGCCTTGTTCATGAATTGCCGCTTGCAACGCCATGAACGTATGACTAAAGATTGGGCCTTGCTGAATATTTAATTCCTCCAACGCCAAAGAATTCGCCATATGTTGCCAATTATCGCGGGTATGAATATGCAACAAAGTATGCTGTTTTAAATCCTGTGGTTGATGAATCGGTTTTTGTGCCAATAACTTCGGTGAGGCGAGAATGAGCAAATCCTCTTCCACCAAGGGATCCACTTGTAAGTTATCCCAGTTGCCTTTGCCGTAATAAATTGCAATATCAATGTCTTGGCTAAGCAAGCCTTCATCTTGATCGACCCCTTTTAAGCGCACTTCAATGTCGGGATACAATTTATTAAATTCGCTCAAACGTGGCACTAACCACTGGATACCGAAGGTTTGCGGCACGCTGATGGTTAAATGTTTATCATTTTTTAAGGCCAGCAATTTATCTGTCGCCTCAACCAAACGGTGTAGGATTTTCGTGATGTCGGCATAATAGGCTTTGCCAAAATCCGTTAATTCCAGCGCACGATTTTTGCGTTTAAATAATGCAACGCCTAAGAAATCTTCCAGCAGCTTGATTTGATGGCTAATCGCCGCTTGCGTCACAAACAATTCATCTGCCGCTTTTGTGAAACTTAAAAATCGGGCGGCAGATTCAAATGCTTTGAGCGAATTTAAAGGTGGCAAACGTTTATACATAGTATTTCTCAGTGATTCATTTTTTAGAAAACAATCAGATTATTTTTTTTAATCAGTTTGATAAAAAAATCTCTTTTGCCCATTATGCGCATTCTACTTAGAATGAAACCATACTTAAGTCGTGATTTCTTCTTTGTTAAGATTTTCAATTAAGTATGATGTTGTGTTTGCATATTGTTTGGTTTTTCCAAACGTGAGTAACGAAAGTTACACTTTCTTTTCATTTCCTGTATATTCGGCCATTTTCGCCAGACACCGCTCCGCAAAAGAGCGGTGTTTTTTATGCAAAATTCTACCATAGTTAGCCGTTTATTTCTTGCGCCAGTTCACAAAACGCCAAAAACAATGCCGTTATTATTTCAAAAATTCAGTGATTTTTATGATGAAAATATTTTCAATCCAAATGGAATGGTGTAGATTAAAAACGATTTAATCGAAATATATTAAGGAAATAGCATGTCAGACTTACTTGATTGGAAAAATCTCGGATTCAGTTATATCAAAACAGATTATCGTTTTATCGCCCGTTGGAAAGACGGCAAATGGGACAACGGTGAATTAACGACAGATAGCACATTACATATTCACGAAGGTTCTACTGCACTGCATTACGGACAACAATGTTTCGAAGGCTTAAAAGCGTACCGTTGCAAAGACGGGTCAATCAACCTTTTCCGTCCGGATCAAAACGCGAAACGTATGCAAAACACCTGTGATCGCCTATTAATGCCACAAGTGCCAACTGAATTATTTATTCGCGCCTGTAAAGAAGTGGTGAAAGCCAACGAAAAATGGGTTGCGCCCTATGGCACAGGTGCGACACTTTATCTTCGTCCATTCGTTATCGGTGTTGGTGAAAACATCGGTGTACGCCCTGCACCGGAATACCTTTTCTGTGTCTTCTGTTGTCCGGTTGGTGCTTATTTCAAAGGTGGCATGAAACCGTCTAATTTCTTGGTAACCGATTATGACCGTGCCGCACCACATGGCACCGGTGGCGTCAAAGTCGGCGGAAACTACGCCGCAAGCCTATTACCACATGAACTTGCCGCAAAACGCCAATTTGCCGATGCCATTTATCTTGATCCGAAAACCCATACCAAAATTGAAGAGGTGGGCGCGGCAAACTTCTTCGGTATTACGCGCGATAATAAATTTATCACACCACGTTCAGACTCCATTTTGCCAAGTATTACCAAATATTCCTTGCTTCACTTAGCCAAAGAACGTTTAGGCATGGAAACCATTGAAGGCGATGTCTATATCAATGAACTCGATAAATTCGCGGAAGCAGGCGCTTGCGGAACAGCCGCGGTTATTTCACCTATCGGCGGCATTCAATATGGCGATGACTTCCACGTTTTCTATTCAGAAACTGAAGTTGGTCCAATCACCAAACGCCTTTATGACGAGCTCACCGGCATTCAATTTGGTGATGTCGAAGCGCCGGAAGGCTGGATTGTGAAAGTCGAGTAGTGAGACATAAAAAAATACCGAAAAGAAAAAGTGCGGTGGATTTAAAACTATTTCAGTATTATGTAGCAGTTGCACAAAGACCGAAAATTGACTAACGTCGCATTATAAATTAAATGCCTTTCCGAGATGATCTTGTAAAAGGCATTTATTTTTCCTGGAATTCTACTAACAACATCATCATTTTTCACGCAAATTCTCCATTTTCCGTTGATTTAGGCGTAACAAGTTCGCTCAACCTTCATTTCGGTAAGCTAGTTATTCCTTTCTGTTTAAATCTGACGAAATATCTCTAAGCGTGTTGCAAGTTACGCAGCTAACAGAATTTCACCATATTTCATTTGTTCTTCTAATTGCTTGAAGTAGTTTTGTGAAATCTCTTCGGGGGCAAAGGCTTTCATACCGAGAAGTTCACCTTCGCGATGATTATCCTGCCAATAACCAACCCATTCTTTGAATGGTAGAACCCATAGACAACGTTTGAGGACATTTGTAGTGGTACACTAATCCCGCAGTCCTCAATAGGTGGTAAAATACCATCAACAA
>NZ_CALIWN010000069.1:0-31004 GCF_938046485.1 uncultured Aggregatibacter sp.
GGAAGTTTTAAGTTCCATGGGTATGATATTCCCATTCCTTTTAGCGGCGATATTAAAGAGTGCTCAGGGCTCTTCTACGGTGGCACTTACCACTACGGCAGGTATTGTGGCTCCGCTGCTTCCGGCACTCGGGTTTGCAACACCCATGAGTGCAACTCTTGTTACAATGGCGATAGGTGCAGGTGCCATGACGGTGTCACATGCCAATGACTCATATTTCTGGGTGGTTACAAACTTCGGTGCCATGACTCCTGAAAAGGGCTATAAAACCCAGACGCTTTGTACATTATTCCTCGGTCTTGCAGGAATTATTGAAATTGTTATATTAAGTTTATTCTTACATTAATATATAAATGTAAAGAGCCCCCGGATTTTTTCGGAGGGCTTTTTAATTAATAAGAAAAGTATTGAAATTATATTGATAAGTATGCAATATAATGGTATAATATACTGAATTTAAAACTATAGATAGGTGAATATGAATAAAAAATTCAACAATGTTTTATTTTTTTATTCATACTTTATTCAAAAGGATTCCTTATCGGTGGATTAAGCAGTAATGTTGGTAGCAGAGAGGTTGGTGTTTGTAATATCCCTTACGGCGTAAATAAAGTGATGGTCAAAACAAAAGGATTGCAAGTTTTCTTCTATGACAGAGATTTTTGGATTAATACAGGAGAACTTTATGCAAGCAAAAACATGGTTGGCTTCGTTGGTAGGGTTGGCTGTTTCCGGTATGGCTATGGCGAACCCACCGCAAGGGAATGATCCGTTGGCGGATGTGCCGTATTTCAATAAAACGGACAGTGGCTATGATTTAAAATTCTCACCGAAAACTTACCGCACTTTAGAGGCGAAAGTGAATGGTGAGACGGTGAAATTCCGTGCGTTTGAAAAGATTGTGTATGTGCAAAACCCGGTTGAGCCGGATTATCAGACACTGAACATTTATGTGCCGGAAGCCTATTTTAATAATGGCAAAATCAATGGCTTTAATGCCAAGAGCGCGCCGATTTTCCTGCCTAATGCGGTGGGCGGTTATATGCCGGCAAAAGCGGCTACTTATGATGCAAAAGGCTTCGGCAGTAGTGATAAACCTAACGCAATTTTGACCGCACTTTCCAAGGGCTATGTGGTGGCAAGTGTGGGTGCGCGTGGACGGACGTTGGAGAAAGACGGCAAATATACCGGCAAGGCACCGGCAGCGATTATTGATTTGAAATCGGCGGTGCGTTATTTGCATTTTAACGATGAAGCAATGCCGGGTGATGCCAATAAGATCATTTCTAACGGCACCAGCGCAGGTGGAGCATTGTCCGCTTTGTTAGGCGCAAGCGGTGACAGCATGGATTATGTTGAGTATTTAAAACAAGTCGGCGCGGCAGAGGCGAGTGATGTCATTTTTGCGGTGTCCGCCTATTGCCCGATTACCAATTTGGAACACGCCGACAGCGCTTATGAGTGGGAATTTAACGGCTTGAACGATTATCGCCGAATGGACATGAGCCGTTTGAATGCACAAAGTTTTAATGATCGTTCTCAAGCTGCGGCAAAAGCCACAATTGAGGGTACGTTGACGGCAGCGGAGATTCAGGTATCCGATCAGCTAAAATCGGCATTTCCATCTTATTTAAATAGTCTGAAATTAGAAGATGAGAAAGGTAATGCCTTAACGTTAGATGGGCAAGGTAACGGTTCTTTTAAAGATTATATGAAAAATGTCATTGTGCGCGCGGCAGATAAAGCCCGTAAAAGTGGCGTGACCTTTGAAGATAAACCTTGGGTGAAACTGAACAAGGAAGGCGTCAGCGACATTGATTGGGAGGGCTATATTCACTCGGAAAAACGCATGAAATCACCACCTGCCTTTGATGCGCTGAATTTGAGTTCCGATGAAAATAACTTATTCGGTACGGAAAGCGTGAATAATCAGCATTTTACAGACTATTCCATGCAACATAGTACCGAGAAAGGGAAAATGGCAGATAAGCACGTCATTCAGTTAATGAACGCGATGAATTATGTGGATCATGGCAAAACCGCATATTGGCGCATTCGTGTAGGTACTTCTGATCGTGATACCTCGCACGCCATCAGTGCGATACTTGCGATAAAACTGCGTATGGCAGGCAAACAGGTGGATTATGAAACTCCGTGGGGCGTCCCGCATTCGGGGGATTATGATTTGGACGAGCTGTTCCAATGGATGGATAGTATCAGCAAATAATTGGTCATAGCCATAAAAGTGCGGTTAGTTTTGATGACGTTTTATCTGAAAAACAGTCTGAAAACCGACCGCACTTTTCTCTCAAACAAAAACGGCGCTTTGTTATGAAGCGCCGTTTTTTATGTTTATACCCACCACAAAGTGCGGTGGATTTTTATGATATTTTATTAGCGGGAGTAATAGCCTGCCATGGAGCTATAAACAGCATTTTCTGCCTGAATTACATTGAATTTGGCTTGCAAAATGGAAAGCTGGGAGGCTTTTTCTGTATTGGCCGCCGTCAACCATTCGCGCAATTCAGACACGCCTGCGTTATAGCGGTTGCGGTAATATTGCGTGATGCGTTGGTTGTAATTGTACGTTTGTTGCACGTTGGCAAACTGGCTTTGCGCTTGAGTGAATGCGTAGTAGTTGGTATCCACGTCATTTAACGCCGTGGTGATGCTTTTTTCATAGTTTAAACGAGCTGTTTCGTAATCTGCTTCAGAGATTTTCACGTTCCATTTAACCGTGTTCCAATTTAAGAACGGCAGCGTAATGCCAACGTTGCCGGCACCAATAGAGGAGGATGTGGTTGTCCCAGTTTGATTGGTAGCATTACGGCTTAAGCTGCCGCCCAAGGTGATTTCCGGGAACCAGCTTTTTTCCGTGGCTTTGGCATTTTTGAATGCGCTGCTTAAACGGGCTTGATAGCCTTTGACATCAGGACGATTGGCGATTACGGAAACCGGCACGTTTAAATTCACGCCCACAGTTTTCACGCTCAAAATATGCGGGAAGTTGATGTTTAATGCGTCATCCGGTTTTAAGTTCAGTAAATTGCGTAAGGCTTGTTCGGCGGTTTTGCGGTTGGTTTGCAACGTAATTAAATTATTACGCGCCGTTAATACCGCTTGTTGTGCTTGATCTACGCTAGCACTGTCTGCGACACCTTGCGCTAAGCGATTTTTCATGATGTTGCTGATGTCGGTGTAGTACTTAATGCTTTCTTGCGTGGTGCTAATGGCATCGTTTAAATAGGCAATTTGGTAGTAGGTTGTCACCACCGAGTTGATTAAAGAAAGACGGGTAGATTCCATGTCTTCAATGGTGGCTTTATGCGACCACTCCGCCGCATCGGCAGTGTCTGCTAAACGACGCCACAAATCCAAGGTGTAAGACACATTTAATGCGCCGGTGTGTGTGATCGCGGAATTGCCACCACGATTAATGTCTTTTTGAACAGTGGATTTCGCCGCACCACTAAAGGCGGGAATCAAGTTTGCCCCGGCAAGGTTGGCGCTATACAGCGCACGGTTGACGGAAACGGCCGCTTTGGCTAGATCTTTGTTATTTGCTAAAGCTTGTTCGACTACGCGGTTTAATTGCGCATCGTTATAAAGCGCCCACCAGTTGTCTTTAATGTTATATTGCTTGGTGATCTCTTCATATTGTTTGTAATTATCGAGGCTGGCTTGATAAGAATCGCCAATATTGGCACAGCCGGCGAGCGTTGTCGCCATCACTATGGCAAGGGCTAATTTTTTCATTTTTAACATTTTTTATCCTTCTTTAAGGTTCAAGGGGGGCTATTTTATGCTTCAAAAGTGCGGTCGATTTTAACCGCATTTTTAGGTTTTACAAAATCTATTCACGGGCTAATGCCGTAATCGGATCTAACTGTGCAGCACGTTTTGCCGGCGTGTAGCCGAACACTACACCGATTAAGCTCGAAAAAGCGATGGCGGCAATAATCGAACCGCCGGAAAATGCCATGGTGAAATCGGTCATAAAGGTGTTAAACAGCAAGCCAATGGCGCCTGAGAATAGAATCCCGGTGACACCACCAATTAAACAAATCAACACGGCTTCAATTAAAAATTGTTGCAAGATGTTGGATTGTCTTGCGCCAATTGCCATGCGCACACCGATTTCTTTCGTACGTTCGGTCACTGACACCAACATAATATTCATCACGCCAATCCCGCCGACGATCAAGGAAATAAAGGCGATAGAGGAGATAAGCAATTTCATCGTGCCGGTGGTGCTTTCGATGGTTTGTTTAATGGTGTCGCTGTTCATGATGAAAAAGTCTTTTTTGCCGTGGCGTAGCGTCAGCAATTCCGTAATGCCTTTTTCTGCTGCCGTTGTGTTCACATCTTCCGCAACTTTGACCGTAATCGAGCCGATTTTTTTACTGCCTGAAATGCGGTTCATGACGGTGGTGTAGGGCGCATAAAGATTCAAGGAACTGCTGGCGCCGCCCATTTGACGGTCGGTCACGACACCGATAATACGCAACGGACGTTTATTAAACATGACCACTTTGCCAAGGGGATTTTCATTGGGGAAAATGGCTTTTTTGGCACTTTCATCAATTAACGCCACTTGCGCGTTTTCTGCGACATCCTGCGCTGAGAGTAGGCGACCTTGTTTTAATTTTAAACCTTCCACATCAAAAGATTCTTCGCTTACGCCTTTTAAGGACGTCGTCGAAAACGCTTTATTCGCATAAATCAAGGTGCCGCTCGACGCGCTATTCGGCGTAACGCTTTGCACATAGGTTTGTTGGCGTAGCGCGTTAGCATCATTAACCGTGAGATTCTGCATTTGTTCCGCACGGCGATCACCAAAGCCGGTGCCGTTAAAAATGGTGATGGTGTTTGTACCAATGCCGCGAATATTTTCTAAAATTTTTTGTTGCGAACCATTGCCTAACGCCACCACGGACACCACGGAGGTAATCCCAATAATGATGCCAAGCATGGTGAGTAGGGAACGCATTTTATGTGCCACAATGGCACTGACGGACATCCGAAAGGCTTCCATCAGCTGATCTTTGCTGAAGCCAAAACGCCCTTTAAAAACATCTGAATTTTTGACCGCACTTTTCACCGGCTGGGTTTGCGTGTCACTGATAATTTCACCGTCTTTGATTTCAATCATCCGATTGGCGCTGGCGGCGATGTGTTTGTCGTGGGTAACCATAATAATGGTATGACCTTCTTGGTGCAGTTGGCGCAAAATTTCCAACACGTTTTCACCGCTTTGCGAATCCAATGCGCCGGTGGGTTCATCGGCTAAAATGATTTCACCGCCGTTCATCAAAGCGCGAGCAATACTCACGCGTTGCTGTTGTCCGCCGGAGAGTTGATTAGGCTTATTCTGCCATTTATCGCTTAAGCCCAGTTTTTCCAATAATTGTTTGGCGCGTTCCAAACGTTGGTTGTGGGGCATGCCCGCATAAATTGCCGGTAATGCCACGTTTTCTGCGGCGGTGAGGCTGCTCAATAAATTGTAACGTTGGAAAATAAAACCGAATTTTTGGCTGCGTAAATCGGAGAGCTGATCGGCGGTTAATTCGATGGTTTCTTTATCGTCGATTTTGTACGAACCGCTGGTCGCCGTATCGAGGCAACCAATAATGTTCATCAACGTGGATTTGCCCGAACCCGATTGCCCGATAATGGCAACGAAATCGCCTTTTTCGATATTTAACGAAATGTCTTTCAGAATATGAACACGATTTTCGCCGGCACCAAAGTAGCGGTTGATGTTTTTCATTTCAATAATATTCATTGGAAATTTCCACCGTACTTTAGAAAATTCGTGGTCCGCGCATATTGCCGACGGCTTCGCCGGCAGCCACTTGTGACACAATGACTTTTTCGCCTTCAGCAACGCCGGATTTAATTTCTGTTTGGTAATCGTTTTGTACGCCGATTTCTACTTCACGTTGTTCCGGTTGGTTATTGCTGTTTAATACCTTCACAAAGGTTTTACCGTTTTGCGTTTGAATTGCCATATTCGGCACGGAAAGCACATTTTGCGCGTTGGCAATTTTGATGTTGTTTTCTGTGGTCATGCCGATGCGCAAAATCTGGTTGGGATTTTCTACGATGATGTTGGCGTAGTAATAAACTGCACTGTTACTGGTGCTTGACGTTGAATTTGTGGTGCTGGACGTAGAGCTATTGCTAATCGTCGTTGTCGCCGGATCAACGGATTCAATTTTGGCGTGATAAAGGGTTTTGCTGTCGGACAAAATACTAAAGGTTACATCTTGTCCGGCTTTTACTTTCGTAATATCGCCTTCGGAAATTTCCGGTTTAATACGCATTTTGCTTAAATCCGCCACTTTGACGATGGTCGGCGTGGTTTGATTGGAGTTTACCGTTTGGCCTTCAGAAACCGGCGTAGCAATCACTGTGCCGTCAATCGGTGAGGTGATTTTGGTGTAGCCCACATTGGTTTCCGCCGTATTCACTTCAATTTCTGCTTGTTTAATGTTTTCCTGCACCACATTCATTTCCGCTTTGGCGTTATCTAAGGTCGCTTTTGCGCTGTTTAAGCTGTCCAAGGAGGTGCCTTTTTGCGCATACAATTTGGTTAAACGATGGTAATTAGAAAGCGCTACATCATAAGCGGTTTTACGTGCGACAAACTGGGCTTGGTAGCTTGCAAGCGCCGCTTTTCGGGTGTTTAGCGTGTTGATTTGCGTGGTGGAATCAATTTCTGCAATCAAATCGCCTTTTTTCACTTGCTGACCTAAAGCCACATAGAGTTTGGTGACTTTACCGGAAACCTGCGCGCCCACATCAACGGTGTTGATACTTTCAATTGAGCCGGTCGCCACCACATTTTTTTCAATGTCGCCACGTTGCACGGTTTCCGTTAAATAAGTGGTTTTAGGCGTGGAATCGCCCATAAAAAAATAACCGCCGGTGATCACCGCGGCAGCCAGTGCGGCCATTATCCAATGTTTTTTCGTCATATTTTCTCAAGGGTTAAAAGAAACAGTGAAAATAGAATACAGGAGAAAGATTAAGGAAATCTTAATTATTAATGAATGAACGTTCATTTAGTGGCGCATTTTAGTGATTCTTCTTCGGATATTCAAGTGAGAATCAAAAACGGAACTTGAATATTTACGTATTGTCATTAAAATGTAAGACAATTGTATTACATTAAGGAGACTAAAATGACTTCATATACTTTTCGATTAGATCCTGAATTAAAAGAGCAGGCCTTTTCCGTTTTCAGAAGCTACGGATTAAACCCGGCTCAGGCACTAAAAATGATTTTACAACAAGTGGTTTCGACAAAAACGATTCCGGTTCAGTTAGATTATCAACCGAATGAAACAACGATCCGTGCTATGGAAGATGCATTAAGTGGAAAAGTGGAAAGCGTAGAAGCTGAGAACGTAGAGGAGCTGATTAAAAAAATGCAACGTGTCGCAAACGAGGCATAAATGAAAATTAGCTTTACTAAAGAGTATAAACGCGATCTCAAACGATTAGCCAATCAACCCGAAATATTACTTTCTGCCGAAATGATTGATGTTATGCATCATTTGCTAAACGGCAAGAATCTTCCCAAAAAACACAAGGATCATGCATTGTCCGGAAATTGGAAAGGGTTTCGAGATTGCCATATTAAAAATGATTTAGTGTTGATTTACCACGTAAATAATGAAGGACTCACTTTGGTTAGACTCAACACCCATTCCGAAGTTTTTCGCTAATCGCTTTCAATAACAAACCGCCTTCTTCGCTTTTTATGTCATAGCGTGTAGAATAGTGCGGTTATTTTTTTATGCGTTTTAATTGAGAAAATTATGAGTACAGAAACTATCTTAGAAACGACGGAAAATGCCCGTCCGCACAATTTTATTACCCAAATTATTGATGAAGATTTAGCGTCCGGTAAACACCAACGCGTTCACACCCGTTTCCCGCCTGAGCCGAACGGCTATTTGCACATCGGTCATGCCAAATCTATCTGCTTAAACTTCGGTTTAGCAAAAGAATATAACGGTCTATGTAACCTCCGTTTTGACGACACCAATCCGGTGAAAGAAGATGTGGAATATGTGGACTCCATCAAAGCCGATGTGGAATGGTTAGGTTTCAAATGGGAAGGTGAGCCGCGTTATGCTTCCGATTATTTTGATGCACTTTATGGTTATGCCATTGAATTGATCAAAAAAGGATTGGCGTATGTGGACGAACTCTCACCGGAAGAAATGCGCGAATATCGCGGCACGTTAACTGAGCCGGGGAAAAACAGCCCGTATCGTGATCGTAGCGTAGAAGAAAACCTCGCGTTATTTGAGCGAATGAAAAACGGCGAATTTGCAGAAGGCACACTGAGTTTGCGTGCGAAAATCGACATGGCGTCGCCGTTTATGGTGATGCGCGATCCAGTACTTTATCGCATTAAATTTGCCAGCCATCACCAAACGGGCGACAAATGGTGCATTTATCCGATGTATGATTTCACCCATTGTATTTCTGATGCCCTTGAGCGTATTACGCACTCCTTATGTACCCTTGAGTTCCAAGATAACCGTCGTTTATATGATTGGGTGTTGGAAAACATTAGCATTGAGCGCCCATTGCCACACCAATATGAATTCTCCCGTTTAAATTTAGAAGGCACGCTCACTTCTAAACGTAAATTGCTGAAATTAGTCAATGAAGGCATTGTAGATGGCTGGAACGATCCGCGTATGCCGACCATTTCAGGTTTACGTCGTCGCGGTTATACACCTGCCTCAATTCGTGAATTCTGCCGACGTATCGGTGTCACCAAACAAGATAACGTGGTGGAATACAGCGCATTGGAAGCCTGTATTCGTGATGACTTAAACCAAAATGCACCGCGCGCCATGGCGGTGATTGATCCGGTGAAAGTGGTGATTGAAAATTTTGAAGGCGAAGAAATGTTAACTGCGCCGAATCACCCGAATCGTCCGGAATTAGGCGAACGCCAATTGCCATTCACCAAAGAAATTTACATCGATCGTGCAGATTTCCGTGAAGAGGCAAACAAACAATATAAACGCTTAGTGTTAGGCAAAGAAGTGCGTTTGCGTAATGCTTATGTGATTAAAGCAGAACGTGTGGAAAAAGATGTCAACGGTGAAATCACCACCATTTTCTGTACCTACGATCCGGAAACCTTAGGTAAAAATCCGGCAGATGGTCGCAAAGTGAAAGGCGTGATCCACTGGGTTTCCGCCACACACAACCACCCGGCAGAATTCCGTTTATACGAACGCCTTTTCACCGTGCCAAACCCGGGCGCGGAAGAAAACATCGAAAGCGTGCTAAATCCAACGTCCTTAGTGGTAAAACACGGTTTTGTCGAACAAAGCCTTGGCAATGCGGAAGCGGAAAAAGGCTACCAATTTGAACGTGAAGGCTATTTCTGTGCCGACAGCAAAGACAGCCACCCGGAACATTTGGTGTTTAACTTAACGGTGAGTTTGAAAGAAGGTTTTTAACCTCATTACCCATTAAAAGTGCGGTGGATTTTTTAGGTGTTTTTTCCCATAGACTTTTGTGTGAATTAAATCTTGCTATTTGGTGAGTAAGTGGCTATAATGCGCCCTATATTTCGGACGCGGGGTGGAGCAGCTTGGTAGCTCGTCGGGCTCATAACCCGAAGGTCGTTGGTTCAAATCCGGCCCCCGCAACCAATCACAAGTTCAGTAAAAAGAACCCCAATTTTGGGGTTTTTTTATACGATAAATTTGTTGTTTAACTATCAACGCATGATATGTAATTGGTTGATAATTATTGAAAAACTGGGCTGTAAGCCCTTTTTTTATGTCTGTCGTTTGAGGAGGCTGTTTTGGCAACTTTAGAACAAAAATTACAAGAATTATTACAAGGTTCGGTTGAAGGTCTTGGTTGTGAGCTTTGGGGCATTGAATGTCAACGTGTCGGTCGCTATTTAACTGTGCGTTTATTTATTGATAAAGAAGGCGGCGTCACCGTAGAAGATTGTGCTGATGTCAGTCGTCAAGTGAGCGCTGTGTTGGATGTGGAAGATCCGATTGCCGATAAATATAACCTAGAAGTGTCTTCACCGGGTTTAGATCGTCCATTATTTACCTTGGCGCAATATGCCCATTATATCGGTCAGGACATTGTCGTGAATTTGCGCATTCCGGTAGCGGATCGTCGTAAATGGCAAGGCGAATTAGCAAAAATTGAAAATGACATGATTACGCTGATTGTGGATAAACAAGAGCAAGTTTTAGTGTTTGGTAACATTCAAAAAGCCAACGTTGTTGCGAAATTTTAAATTTAAAGAAGGATAAAAAAGCATGAGTAAAGAAATTTTATTAGCGGCCGAAGCGGTGTCCAATGAAAAATTATTGCCACGTGAAAAAATCTTTGAAGCCTTAGAAAGTGCGATTGCGCTTTCTACTAAGAAAAAATATGAATACGAAGTCGATGTGCGTGTTGCGATTAATCCAAAAACCGGAGAGTTTGATACCTTCCGTCGTTGGGTTGTCGTGGAAAATGTGATGAACCCAACCAAGGAAATTACATTAGAAGCGGCGCGTTTGGAAAATCCGGATATTCAATTAGGCGACTATGTGGAAGATCAAATTGAATCCATCGCCTTTGATCGTATTGCCATGCAAACTGCGCGTCAGGTTATTAGCACCAAAATTCGTGAAGCGGAACGCAGCAAAATTGTCGATCAATTCCGTGCAAAAGAGGGGCAAATTGTCACTGCAACAGTGAAGAAAAGTAACCGAGACAGCGTTATTTTAGATGTAAATGGTGAAGATGGTAATAAAGCCGAAGCCGTGATGTTGCGTGAAGATATGTTGCCACGTGAAAACTTCCGTCCGGGTGACCGTGTGCGTGGTGTGCTATATAAAGTGAGTCCGGAAAGCAAAGGCGCACAATTATTTGTAACACGCGCGAAGCCGGAAATGTTAGTGGAATTATTCCGTTTGGAAGTGCCTGAAATTGGCGAAGAATTAATTGAAATTAGAAGTGCCGCCCGTGATCCGGGTTCTCGTGCCAAAATTGCAGTAAAAAGCAACGACAAACGGATTGATCCGGTCGGTGCCTGTGTCGGTATGCGTGGTTCGCGCGTGCAGGCGATTACCAATGAATTAGGCGGTGAGCGTGTGGATATCGTCCTTTGGGATGACAATCCGGCACAATTTGTAATTAATGCAATGGCGCCGGCAGATGTAAGTTCTATCGTGGTTGATGAAGACAAGCACGCGATGGATATTGCGGTAGAAGATGCCAACTTGGCGCAAGCGATTGGACGTAACGGTCAAAACGTACGCTTGGCAACGCAATTAACCGGTTGGACATTAAATGTGATGACCACCGAAGAATTAAGCGAAAAACATCAGGCGGAAGATAATAAAGTCTTAAATTTATTTATTGACGCATTAGAAATTGATGAAGAATTTGCTCAATTACTCATTGATGAAGGTTTCTCAACATTGGAGGAATTGGCTTATGTACCGGTTCGTGAGTTAACGGCAATTGACGGTTTGGAAGACGAAGATTTAGTCGAAGAGTTACAAACTCGTGCGAAAAATGCGATCACCGCAAAAGCGTTGGCAGAAGAAGAAGCCTTAAAACAAGCGAAAATTGAAGATCGTTTATTAAACCTTGACGGCATGAATCGTCATATCGCATTTAAATTGGCGGAAAAACACATTACGACATTGGAAGAATTAGCCGAGCAGGGCGTTGATGATTTAACCGATATTGAAGAACTCAGTGCCGAACAAGCGGCAGATTTAATTATGGCAGCCCGAAATATTTGTTGGTTCACTGAGTAATAAGGGAGTGAAAAGATGACTGAAGAATTAAAAACGAATGCACCCAAGAAATTAAGTTTAAAGCCACGTACAAAAACTACGGTGAGCACAACCAGTGCCTCCGGTAAAAGCAAGGAAGTTCAGGTTGAAGTGCGTAAGAAACGTACGGTTCCAACCGAAGCTGCATTGAAAGCAGAAGAGGCAGCAAAATTAAAAGCACAGCAGGAAGCTGAACAAAAGGCGGCGGAAGAGAAAGCTGCAAAAGAGAAAGCGGCTAAAGAAAAAGCAGCGAAGGAAAAAGAAGCTGCAGAGAAAGCGAAACAAGCACAAAGTGCGGTTAATAATCCGCCTAAATCAGCTGATCCGGAAAAAGAAAAACGTAAAGCCGAAGAGGCAGAATTACGTCGTAAAGCGGAAGAGGTTGCTCGTCAAAAAGTGGAAGAACAGGCGCGTAAAGCGGCTGAGGAAGCGAAACGTTATGCTGAAGCTGATACGTCAAGCAATGAAAGCACCTCAGAAGATTATACCGATTACAATTTAAGCTCTCGTTATGCTTTAGAAGCAGAAGATGAAGAAGAACGTCGTAATGAAAATCGTGGTCGTGGTAAAAATAAAGTCGCTAAAGCGAAAAAAGGCGGACGTGATGATGAAAGCAATAAAAACGAGCGCGAGTCTAACCGCCGCAATCTAAAAGACGGTAAATTCGGCAAAGGTAAAAATGGTAAGAAAGGTGCTGCATTACAACAAGCCTTTACAAAACCTGCCCAGGCGGTGAAAACAGATGTTGTCATTGGTGAAACCATTACCGTTGCAGAATTAGCAAATAAGATGGCGACCAAAGCGACTGAAATCATCAAAGCAATGATGAAAATGGGCGAAATGGTGACTATTAACCAAGTGCTTGACCAAGAAACGGCGCAATTAGTGGCAGAAGAATTAGGTCACAAAGTCATTCTTCGTAACGAAAATGAGCTTGAAGAAGAAGTATTAGGCGATCGTGATGTTAATGCTGAAAAAGTGACGCGTGCGCCAGTGGTCACTATTATGGGACACGTTGACCACGGTAAAACATCTTTGCTTGACTATATTCGTAAAGCCAAAGTTGCTGCGGGCGAAGCTGGTGGGATTACCCAACATATCGGTGCTTATCATGTCGAAACCGATGATGGCAAAATGATTACTTTCTTAGATACACCGGGGCACGCAGCGTTTACCTCTATGCGTGCACGTGGTGCGAAAGCGACAGACATCGTGGTGCTCGTGGTTGCCGCGGATGACGGCGTGATGCCACAAACCATTGAAGCGATCCAACACGCGAAAGCAGCCGGTGCGCCTTTAGTGGTTGCGGTGAATAAAATTGATAAACCGGAAGCCAACCCGGATCGCGTAGAACAAGAATTGCTTCAACACGAAGTGATTTCTGAAAAATTCGGTGGTGATGTGCAATTCGTACCGGTTTCTGCGAAGAAAGGCATGGGTATCGATGATTTATTAGATGCCATCCTACTTCAATCAGAAGTACTTGAATTAACCGCGGTGAAAGATGGCATGGCAAGTGGTGTTGTGATCGAATCTTACCTTGATAAAGGTCGCGGTCCGGTGGCAACCATTCTTGTTCAATCTGGTACGTTACATAAAGGCGATATCGTACTTTGTGGTTTTGAGTATGGCCGTGTACGTGCAATGCGTGATGAAAACGGCAAAGAAATTGACGAAGCCGGTCCGGCGATTCCAGTGGAAGTGCTTGGTCTTTCCGGTGTACCTGCTGCGGGTGATGAAGCGACCGTAGTGCGTGATGAGAAAAAAGCACGCGAAGTTGCCTTATACCGTCAAGGCAAATTCCGTGAAGTAAAACTTGCTCGTCAGCAAAAAGCCAAATTGGAAAATATGTTCAGCAATATGGCAGAAGGCGATGTGGCAGAACTCAATGTCATTGTGAAAGCTGACGTACAAGGTTCTGTGGAAGCTATCGTTCAATCCTTAATGGAGCTTTCAACGGATGAAGTAAAAGTGAAAGTGGTCGGTTCCGGCGTGGGTGGTATTACTGAAACAGATGCGACTTTAGCGGCAGCGTCTAATGCGATCATTGTCGGCTTTAACGTGCGTGCAGACGGCTCAGCTCGCCGTATTATCGAAAATGAAAATATTGATTTACGTTATTATTCCATCATTTATGAATTGCTTAACGAAATCAAGGCGGCTATGAGCGGTATGCTTC
Source organism: uncultured Aggregatibacter sp. (assembly GCF_938046485.1). Lineage (NCBI taxonomy): Bacteria > Pseudomonadati > Pseudomonadota > Gammaproteobacteria > Pasteurellales > Pasteurellaceae > Aggregatibacter > uncultured Aggregatibacter sp. The sequence goes on from NZ_CALIWN010000069.1 coordinate 14,020, forward strand.
AACCTGAATTCAAACAAGAAATTATTGGTATGGCTGAAGTGCGTGATGTATTCCGCCATCCGAAGTTTGGTGCGATCGCCGGTTGTATGGTAACCGAAGGGATTGTGAAACGTAACAACCCAATTCGTGTCTTGCGCGACAACGTGGTGATCTTTGAAGGTGAATTAGAATCCCTTCGCCGTTTCAAAGATGACGTATCTGAAGTGCGTAATGGTATGGAATGTGGTATCGGCGTGAAGAATTACAATGACGTAAAAGTCGGCGACCAGATTGAAGTATTCGAAGTGGTTGAGGTTAAACGCTCGATTTAATTTCCAAAGAAAATGCGATCAAATGTGATCGCATTTTTTTTAGAAAAACGATTTAATTTATTCCCATTATTCGTGCAACAAGTTGCACGCTACGGAGACGATCAAAATACGCCTTAAAGCCACCGCAGTTGTAGCGTGCATCTTGATGCACGAAATCCGTATTGTTTTAAATCCGATGACGATCAAAACAGGTCTTAAAGTTACCGCACTTTTTAAATGAATGACGAGATTAAGTGCGTCTATTCGTGCAACAAGTTTTAGTCTACGTAGGCTAAAACATGCCTTAAAGTTACCGCAGTTGTAGCGTGCATCTTGATGTAAGAAATCTCTATTTTTGCATCTTGATACGGGTTTAATGGCCGTACATGATCACTTGAATGATTAATAAAATGGATGAAATCACAAATTGGCAACCGACAATCGGCATGACGAATTTAATCCATTTATTGAACGGAATATTCAGCATTTGTAAGGTTACCAGCACCAAACCTGTAGGCGCAAGGAAGAGCATGATGTATTGTCCCCAGTTGTAAGCAGAAACCACGATGTCTCTTGGAATACCGACGGTATCGGCTAATGGCGCCATAATTGGCATAGACAGTACGGCAAGGCCGGAAGAGGAGGGCACGATGAGACCCAAGAAGATAAAAATCAGAAGTTGTCCGATAATAAACACGCTGCCGTGCATACCGCTTACCAAGTGCGACAGATAATCAAGAATTGTGTCAGAGATCATGCCTTGTTCCAAAATAATGTTGACAGCACGAGCAAGGCCAATAATCAGTGTTACGCCCACGAGTTCGGAAGCGCCGTGTGTGAAGCCGTGGATGAGATCTTTTTCAGGTAATCCGCTAATAAACATAATGAGAATAGTGATTGCCAAGAAGGAGGCGGCCATTTGAGGAAACCACCAGCCGCCGAACATAACGCCCCATACCATAAGTGGGAATGCGCAGCAGAATAAAATCAAAATGAGTTTTCTTTTAAAGGTGAAGTCAACGGTGGCGTTGGGATCGATATCTTTCATGTAGTGATCATAGAAGGCTTGACGATCTTCGTAGGTATAAGAGAATGCGGGATTAGCAGTCAGTTTTTTGCAATACCATCTCATATAAACAATGACGCAAATTCCGCCCAATATCAGTCCGATGGCACGGAATCCGATGCCTTCAGTGAAAGGAATGCCGGCGGCATTTGAGGCGATGACAACGGAGAACGGATTAATGGTGGAAAATGCGGTCCCCATTGACGCCGCAAGGAAGATAGCGCCGACGCATACAATGGCATCGTACCCTAGTGCTAAAAATACCGGCACAAGAATCGGGTAAAACGCGACGGCTTCTTCCTCGATGCCGCAAGCCGTTCCTCCCAGTAGCATTAACACGCACACCGCAAACACCACAGAAAATTCGTTGCCTTTTGTCTTTTTTGCCAGCGACATTAAGCCGGCATTAAATGCACCGGTTTTATTGATTACGCCAATCATGCCGCCTAAGATAAAAATAAAGACCATAATATCTGCCACTTCAATGGTACCATCCACCATGGCATGGAGCATATCGATGGCATTTTTTTCGTGTTGTGTAACGCGTTGATAAGTATCGGGAATGGCAATGGGTTTTTTGATAATGCCGTTGGTGAAATGGGAAAGCTGAATTTTAATATTAAATTGATTGAGGGTTTGTTCGGTTGCAGGATAGCGTTGATCAGGGTTTCCGTAGGTTTTGACAATGAACTGTTTCTCAGTGTTGTCGTAGGATAGTTTGGAATAAGCGCCCGAGGGAATAAGCCAAGTTAAACCAATGGCCATTAGAAGAATGATAAAAAGAATGCTAAATGCGGAAGGAAAAGTCATCTTTTTCGTCGATGTTTCCATGATGAAACGCTCCTTGTGTTCGGATTAGTGAATAAACCGAGCGCGCATTCTACACAGACAACAGGGAAAAAGCAAAGATTAAATGGTTGTGATTTCCTGTAATAACAGGGTACGCAATCGTTTACCTAAATTAAGCGGATTAAACCATGTCTGCGCTTGAAAGCGTAAGCAAAAAAGAAATAAAAAATCCACCGCACTTTGTGTGGGGTGGATTGAGAATTATTGATTCATCGACATACACAATAACGTCAATGGATGGATACAAGTCACATTTGATGACATATCGATCTGCCATTTACAGGTTTGACATTCTGAAATCACATAATCGAACCCACCGGCATTGATGTTATCAAATAGTGTTTTCCCTATGGCTTGCGAAACCTCGTAGTTTTCTTCTTTGAAACCGTATGTTCCGGCAATACCACAACATTGTGATGGCAACATCACCACTTCTAAGCCTGGAATTTGTTTTAACACTTCCAAGGTGTACGGTGCCCAACCCGCTTTATCCACGTGACATGCGGTGTGATAAGCCACACGCAATTTCAATGGTTTAAGCGGTAAGGTTTTACCTTCCTTAAAGAGTTGATATAAGAATGGCGTCACCATGTGAATATGCGGACGAACCTTCGCATTGTCGATACCTAAAATATGATGATATTCATCACGTAAATTTAAGGCACAACTCGATGCTTCGCTGATCACATCCAAGCCATTTTCATCCACCATTTTGCCGATGTAATCGGTGTTAAATTGCGCAATTTTCTTCGCACGTTCCGGGAATTGGTTTACGCTTAATGGCAAGCCACAGCATTTTTCTTTTTCCAATAACACCACGCCAATATCCATAGCATTGAACACTTGGATAAATTCTTTACCCAATTGTGGATTATTGTAGTTCACATAACAACCGTGATAATACGCCACTTTACGTTCGAATTTTTGTTGGCTTGCCAACATCTTCTTCATGTACCAGCTGCGGAACGTACCAAAGGAATATTTTGGTAATGTACGATGACGGCTGATTTTCAATGCTTTTTCCAACATAAATTTTGTCGCTTTTAAGCCTGTGAGAGTGTTCACAATCGGCGCAAGCGGTGTGTTAAGTGTTCCCATAATATCGGTGTTACTTAAAATCGCATCACGTAATTTTTGTACTGCCGGCTTGTGTTGTTGAGCAAGGTATTTGTTTCTTGCGCGAACGATAATATCGCCAATTTTGACATCAGACGGACACGCAATTTCACAACGTTTACAGTTAGTACAATATTTCAATGCTTCATCATACAGCTCGGCTGATTTTAAGCGTAAACGCTCACCATCTGGGCCCGATTGTTTTGGACCTGGATAGTTTGGATTTTGACGTGAAACAGGACATACTGCGGTACACGCCGTACATTTAATGCAGCTCTCAAAGCTTTCATCAAAGGCATGATGATGTTGTGGTGCATTAAGGGATTGTTTTGCATTATCAATTAATTGTTGAATGTTCATAACGCCTCCTTAATGTGTGTTGTGAAGAATTTCATCCGCAACAGCAAGTGCGGTTACCACGGCTACGCCTGAGCCACAACCGAGTTCTAGTGCATTGAAACCACCAATCACATTACCCACCGCATATAAATTCGTTAAAAATTGACCGCTCTTTTGCACCTGGCATTGCGCATTAATCGCCACACCTGCAGATTGGTACGGTTGTGGATTTGAGAAATGGTGATCTGTCCAAGTAAAGCGATCGGTATCTTTAAAGCCTGCTACACCGATGATGTCAGAATGAAATACGGGTTCGTAGATTTTATCGAATTCCGACACTAAACCTTTACTGAAGAAGCTGCCCGATGCTAAGACGAAATGCTCTGCGGTGATTTCTTCCTCTTCGTGCAAGCGGGTTTGAATGGCGCGAACTTTGTTTCCATCAAAATGCGCTTTTAATGCACTATCACCATTCATCATGAGTCCGCCTAATTTCTCAAAACGATGGCGTAATTGAATACGTTGACGCATACCTAACAAAGAAGGCGGTAAGGTTGGTAATTCAAATAATGGTAAGCCTGTTGCTTTGCGAAGTGACTCCATAAACTCTTGATTTTCTAGACCGAAACAAGCGGGTAAGAAAATCGCTTCTGTGCCTTGCGCGGCTTCTTTCATTTCAGTCACAAGATCATCAAATTTCAGTTTATATTCTAAAACTTGCGCAATGTTCACACTACGGAACTCGCGCGAATTGGCACGTAACTGATCTAATTCTGGAATATTTAAAAAGCCCGTTTTCACTTCACAATGGGCAAATTGTGGATTAAGCGTAAGGTTATCCGCCAATAATTCCGGTTGGAAATCGTGATAGCCTTCAATGCCTAAAACCGCAATTTTTTTATAAGGGAATGGGGTTTCGCCTTGCACGGTTGGCACACTATTTGGTGAAAGCCATGCACCACGTAAACTACCTAAACCCGTTACGCGAAGATGATTTTCGGCACTTGAGCCAATTAAATCTAAATTTAACGATTCCGCTAATTTTTCGAAATCTTGCGCTTTCGCTAATACGCGTTCAGCCCCCATAATGCTATAAGGGTGTTGTGGTAATTGAGCGGAAAGTGCGGTCAAATTTTCAGGAATATTTTTAACAAACGCACCATTTGGTAAACGGCTTAATAAATCCAATGAGCCAGATGCAAAATCAATCGCCGCTTGGCCGTTATTAATAATGGCACAACGTTTACCTTGTTCTTGTAAGGCGATACCGCAAGTTAAACCAGCAAGGCCACCACCAATAATTACGACATCAAAATTCATTGTTATCCGTCCCTTGCTGTTTGTCTGCTTCAAGCGGTTGAACATCATTTAAGCCCAACACACTGCCATACATCCATGAAGTAAATTCGGCTTCACGAATCGCCTCACCCCATGCAATCGGTTCAATACCGCGCCAACGTTCTTCCATAAAGGAGGTTAATTGTGTGGTGGATTGGCGAGGTGTTGCTACATCAAAACGGTTCATTAAACCTGCTGCACGGCATGCGCAAAGCTCAGCTTGGCAAGTCCCCATACCCACACGAGTACGGCGGCGCAAATCCACTAAGTTATTGACGTTTAATTCATCAACGGCATAACGGACTTCACCCGCTGTCACGGCTTCACATTCGCACACCATTGAACGATCGAGACGTTCTTTATCTAATAAACGAGTAGCACGAGAACCATGACGGTAAACCGCTGAATAACGAATTGTACTTGGAAGTGAAATGAGTTTCTGATTGGTTTCTGCACGGCTTTCGCTTGAGCCCGGTAATGGGCGCTCTGCAGTTGTACAACGTGCTGTTTTGTTGAGTTTTTTACAAACAAGATCCGTTGCCCATTCAGCCATTAAGCGATAAGTCATTAATTTACCGCCAGTGATCGTGATAAAGCCGTCTAAGCCATCACGTTCTGCGTGGTCAAGTAACACGATACCACGACTTACGTTACGACCAGATGGGTCATCATCAGAGGCGACTAACGGACGTACACCGGCATAAGCACGCAATACACGAGTATGACGCAAACTTGGTGCGAGTTTTTCCCCTTCACGGAACAGAATATCCACTTCTTCTGGAGTGACTTCCATGTTATCGATTTGATCGTAAGGAATACGGCTAGAGGTCGTACCGATAACGCAAATGGTATCACCCGGTACAAGAATGTCCGCATCCGCCGGTTTACGACAACGGTTAATCACCATTTTGTTGATGCGATGCCCCATGACAAGTAATGCGCCTTTTGCCGGGAACATTTTGATTTTAAGATCCGCATATTCTGCTATGCCTTGTCCCCAAATACCACCTGCATTGACGACTAATGGCGCAAAGAATTTACGGTTTACACGATTTTTGTGATCGTAAACATCCACACCGATTACTTTGCCACCTTCGCGAATTAAGTTTTTCACTTCGCAATAAGTGAACATTTTCGCGCCATTTTCGGTGGCATCCATCACGTTGGAGGCGGTTAAACGAAAAGGATCGATTGAGCCATCCGGCACAACAACGGCACCGACTAAATCAGGGTTGACTGATGGTTCCATAATTTGGGCAAGTTTAGGATCAATGGCGACCGCTTCAATACCGGATTTGGTACAGCTTTCAATGAAGGTTTTTTGATAATCCAAGGAATCTTCGGGTAAGGTGATAAATAAACCTTCCGTTTCATCCACACAGTGACGAGCGATATTGCGTAGAATTCGGTTTTCTTTAATACATTCTTCTGCGGATTCCTGATCGTTTACGGCATAACGCGCACCACTATGTAACAAACCATGATTACGGCCAGTTGCGCCTGTCGCAATATCACGACGCTCTAATAAAATACAGTCAATGCCACGCAATGCGCAGTCACGAGCAATTCCCGCACCTGTCGCACCGCCACCAATGATAATCACATCCGTCGAAATCGGGGAAAAATCTCCCACATCACGATACATATTAGGCGATAATCCCATTGTTACCCCCAAAGCCAAAATATGAATAAAAAGAAACGTAAAAACGGTTATAAACTGAGTGGCTATTGTAGGGAAGTGCGGTTAAATTCACAACATTTTGAGCGAAAAAGAAAGCTATTTTGTGAGAGGGATCACATAATTTTCGAATTCGCTCATTTGTTAAAAAATATTTTGTGAAATGCATCACATTTTTGAATTATTTCCCTGTTTAATTTCTGTTTTTATTTTATCATGCTCGCTATCCCCAACATGGGGGTGGACTCATAATTAAAATGATATTGGAGAGAAATTATGTTTGGACCATTTAAACCCGCACCGCATATTGCGGAACTTCCGGCGGAGAAAATTGATTCCACGTATAAACGCTTACGTTGGCAAGTGTTTGCAGGGATTTTCTTTGGTTATGCCGCATACTATTTTGTGCGTGCAAACTTCGACTTGGCACAACCGGGTTTAATTCAAGCCGGCTTATACTCAAAAGCGGAATTAGGTGTTATCGGCTCTGCAGCCGGTCTTGCCTATGGTTTGTCTAAATTCGTCATGGCGGGGATGTCTGACCGTTCGAACCCGCGTGTGTTCTTACCGTTCGGTTTATTGCTTTCCGGTCTTTGTATGACCATGATGGGGTTATTCCCATGGGCAACTTCGGGCATTGCCATCATGTGGGTCATGATCTTCTTAAATGGTTGGTTCCAAGGGATGGGGTGGCCTCCATGTGGTCGTACTATGGTGCACTGGTGGTCTAAATCAGAACGCGGTACTATCGTATCTATCTGGAATACCGCGCACAACATCGGTGGTATGATGCCGGGCGCCATGGTGTTATTAGCCAGTGCGATCTTCTTCAGCACTCACGGCGTTGAAGCACAAGCCAAAGACATTTGGCAACAATCCCTCTATTATCCGGGTATTGCAGCAATGCTTTGTGCGATTCCGGTGTATTTCGTGATGCGTGATACGCCACAATCTTGTGGTTTACCGTCAATCGAAAAATGGCGTAATGACTACCCAGATGACTATAACGAAAAAACTTACGAAAAAGATTTAAGCACAAAAGAAATCTTCGTCACTTATGTATTGAAAAACAAATTGTTATGGTACATCGCGATTGCTAACGTATTCGTATACTTAATCCGCTACGGCGTATTGAAATGGTCTCCGGTTTACTTAAGTGAAGTAAAACACTTCAACATCAAAGGTACCGCATGGGCTTACACAATCTATGAATTAGCCGCAGTACCGGGTACATTATTATGTGGTTGGGTATCAGATAAAGTCTTCAAAGGTAAACGTGGTTTAACCGGTTTCATCTTCATGATCTTAACTACCGCAGCCGTTGTCGCTTACTGGATGAACCCGGCGACACCGGAAGCAGAATTAGCAAATTATACAGCTTGGTATGAAAACCCATATCAATTAACTGACTTCGTATTAATGACCTTAATCGGTTTCTTAATCTACGGTCCTGTAATGTTAATCGGCTTACACGCCCTTGAGCTTGCGCCGAAAAAAGCGGCAGGTACCGCAGCAGGTTTCACCGGTTTATTCGGTTACTTAGGGGGTACCGTATCAGCTTCAGCGGTTATCGGTTGGGCAGCACAACACTATGGCTGGGACGGCGGTTTCTACGTCATGATCGGTGGTGGTGTTCTCGCGGTGTTATTACTCTTCATCGTAATGGTGGAAGAAGGTAAACACAAAGCGAAATTAGGTGAACACTACGGTAAATAATCGTCAATGAGTTCAAAATGAAAGCGCCTTTCGGGGCGCTTTTTTTATACGTAAACATTTTGGAATTGCGATAAATTAGAGAAATAGTAATCCGTATGTAAAACGTACGGTTAATATGTTCTTTCGTTGATAAATTATCTTGAACCATGTAAATCGTAGCGTGCAACTTGTTGCACGAAATCGTGAATATCCGAAAGGGGTAAATAATGCTCCGTGCGTGGTTTGGTCGTGCATCAAGATGCACGCTACGCACAAAATCGTGAGTGCCCGAAAGGTTAAGTAACGTTTCGTGCGTGGAGTGGTCGTGCAACAAGTTGCACGCTACGCATGAAATCATGAATGCCCGAAAGGTTAAATAAGATTCCGTGCGTGGGGTGGTCGTGCAACAAGTTGCACGCTACGCATGAAATCATGAATGCCGAAAGGTTAAATAAGATTCCGTGTGTGGTTTGTTCGTGTAACAAGTTGCACGCTACGAGGGGGAAATTTGGATCCATAAGCATAGCGTATGGCTTTTATAGCGGACTTTGGCTAGCAATAAAAAAGGCTTTCATCACGAAAGCCTTTTCTTTTGCACGAAAGTGCGGTGTGTTTTTCATGCGTTTTATTGTGTTGCTTGAATTGCCGTTAATGCAATGGTGTACACGATGTCATCAACTAACGCACCACGGGACAAGTCGTTCACTGGTTTGCGCATACCTTGGAGCATCGGGCCGATAGAAACAAGGTCGGCGGAACGTTGAACCGCTTTATAGGTGGTGTTACCGGTATTCAGATCCGGGAAGATGAATACGGTGGCTTGACCGGCAACCGGAGAATTTGGCGCTTTAGAACGAGCTACATCTTCCATCACTGCCGCATCGTATTGTAATGGACCGTCGATGAGTAAGTCAGGACGTTTTTCTTTCGCAATACGAGTCGCTTCTTTTACTTTTTCAACGTCTGCACCGCTACCGGAAGAGCCGGTAGAATAGGAGATCATCGCCACTTTCGGTTCGATACCGAAGGATTTCGCTGATTCGGCAGATTGAATCGCAATTTCCGCGAGTTGTTCTGCGGTCGGATCCGGGTTCACCGCGCAGTCACCGTAAACCAACACTTGATCCGGTAATAACATGAAGAAGATGGAAGAGATAATGGAGCTGCCCGGTGCGGTTTTGATAATTTGCATCGGTGGACGAATGGTGTTGGCCGTGGTGTGAACTGCGCCGGATACCAAACCGTCAACTTCATTGGCTTCTAACATCATGGTGCCAAGTACTACGTTGTCTTCCAATTGTTCACGCGCCATGGTTTCTGTCATGCCTTTGGCTTTACGCAATTCCACTAAACGTGCGACATAGTTCTCACGTACGCTTGCTGGGTCAACCACCGTAATACCTTTGACTAATTTCACACCTTGAGATTCAGCAACGCGTTTTACTTCTTCAGGGTTGGCTAACAAGATACATTCTGCGATACCGCGTTCAGCACATAAGATTGCCGCTTTGATTGTACGTGGTTCATCGCCTTCCGGTAAGACGATACGTTTATTCGCCGCACGGGCTAATTCCGTTAATTGGAAGCGGAATGCCGGTGGAGATAGACGACGTAAGCGGCTTGAAGCTGCAACTAATCCGTTAACGAAGGCGGCATCTAATTTTTCGCTGGTATAGCGTTTGATGTTTTCAATGCGTTCTTTATCGTCAACCGGTACTTCCAGATTAAAACTTTGTAAGCTTAATGCAGTTTGCCAAGTATTACCTTCAATACGGAAGACCGGTAATTTTTTGTTTTCAAAAACGTGTTGGCAAAGTTTCTTAATTTGCGGATCTAATTTGTAACCGCCGGTTAATAATAAACCACCGATTTCAATACCGTTAGACACCGCAAGGGCCGCTGCCACGATCACATCAGGGCGGTCAGCAGAAACCACGAGTAAGCTTCCGGCACGGAAGTGTTCCACCATATTTGGCAAACTTCTTGCGCAGAAAGTGATACCGCGAATACGACGGTTGACATCGCCTTCATTAAGAATGGATGCACCTAAATGTTTAATTAAATCAATGGCACGGGTTGCGATAAGATCGGCAGACCATGGAATACAAGCCAATAAGTTGAGCTGGCTTTGTGCAAATAATTTTACCAACTCGGATTCGCTGTTGTGGCTGTGTTGGAAAGAATCGAAAATTTCGCTTAAATCTGGGCGGGTTCTGCCGGATTCATCTACTGGCGCATTGAATTTGTTCACGATCACGCCAAGAAGATTTTTATTGTTTTGACCGCCAAATAGAGAAGCTGCGGCTTCAACACGTTCTTTTAATTGTGCCGGGGTTTCTGTGGCCGGTGCTGCGACTAATACGATTTCTGCATCAAGTGCTTGGGCGATTTCGTAGTTAATGCTGTTGGCAAAAGGATGTTTACGGGTTGGAATCAAGCCTTCCACAATGATAATTTCATTGTTTTTAGCCAGACGTTGATGATTTTCAACGATTTTTTCTAATAAAACATCAGATTGATTCTGACCGATCAGTGATTCTGCCACGCTTAGCATAAACGGCTCAGTGGTTTCTAGGCCTGTATTAGTGCGTACGATAGCCGTTGTGCGGTCGATAATATCTTCACCGGTATTTGGTTGAGAAATGGGTTTCATGAAACCGACTTTGGCACCTTTTTGTTCAAGTGCATTGATTACACCAAGGCTTACGCTGGTTAAACCCACGCCGGTACTAATCGGAATTAAAATAATTGTACGAGACATAATTTACCTTCGATTGGAATAGAGGATTAAAAAGAAACTGCCGAATACATCGGCAGTTTATTGATTACGTTTTAGATACAAAGACGTGCGGTGTCTTGTGCGATCACTAATTCTTCATTGGTTGGAATAACCATGGCAATTGGGGTATTGTCAGCGGTAATCACGCCTTCTTTACCAAAACGGGCAGCCATGTTTTTCTCATTATCCAATTTATAACCGAATAATTTTAAGTGTGCTAAGGTGAGTTCGCGTACGTGGGCAGAGTTTTCACCAATACCGCCGGTAAAGACGATAGCATCCAAACGCTCACCGATAACGGCCATGTAAGAACCGATGTATTTCGCTAAACGGTAGCAATAAACGTCTAAGGCGCGTTTTGCCGGAATTTCTTTGTCGTAGTTGTCTTCGGCATAACGGCAGTCGCTGGTGACTTCGGTTAAACCAAGCAAACCGGATTTTTTCGTTAAGGTGGTGTTGATTTCTTCAACGGACATGCCAAGAGTGTCGTGCATGTAGAAAACGATAGCCGGGTCGATGTCACCACAACGGGTACCCATGACTAAACCTTCTAACGGGGTTAAACCCATAGAGGTATCGATACATTCGCCATGACGAATTGCGGATACGGAACCGCCGTTACCTAAGTGGCAAGTGATCACGTTGACTTTGTCTTCTGCGACGCCTAAACGTTTTGCCGCTTCACGGCTGACATAATAGTGGCTTGTACCGTGTGCGCCGTAGCGACGAACACCGTGATCGCGATATAAAGAGTAAGGTAATGCGTATAAGTACGCTTCTTCCGGCATGGTTTGATGGAATGCGGTATCAAATACCACCACGTTTTTCTCTTTCAAATGCGGGAAGAGTTTGAATGCTTCTTTGATACCGATTAAGTGTGCAGGATTGTGCAATGGTGCAAATTGAATTGCATCTTCAATGCCTTTAACCACTTCATCGGTAACAATAACGGAAGAAGTGAATTTTTCGCCGCCGTGTACGATACGGTGACCGATAGCAACAACGCCTTTTTGTAATTCAGGATCAAGCGAGAAAATGTTATTAACAACAAAATTTAACGCTTCGGCGTGAGCGGCGCCGGCACCTAAATCAGCCTGTCCTTTTTCGCCGTGTAATTTCCATTTGATACGGGCTTCAGGTAAGTAAAACGCTTCGGCTAAGCCGGACAATTTTTCTTCGCCGGTGGCAGGATTCAAAATAGAAAATTTTAGTGAAGAACTACCACAATTGAGGATTAGGACTAATTTTTCAGACATAAGCGACCTATACGGGTTTGAGTTAAACAAAATTCGTTCAAATAGTGAACGAATAATAGAAAATTAAACTGCCATAGGATACACCCTTCACCTTTTAAAATAAATTCTTAACATCAAAAAATGCGACCTGAATCAAAAAAATTTAGCAATTTTTTTACATTTCGTAAGTGATTCATTTTTCCTGAAAAAAAGATTACTAAAGAAGAGGTATGAATATGGAAAATTAAAAAATCCGTCAGTTTATGTTATGTTGAGCAACCTGACGTTGAATTGACACAAAGGATAAGCATGACATGGGTTTTTATCGCACATTAAAAATAGGGCAACAATATTTAAATAGTTGGCCTTTAGAGCCTAAATTAGGCGCTATCTTCCCTGAAAATCGCGTTATTAAATCCACTTTATTTGCCCAGAAAATGATGCCGTTTCTTGCGGTATTATTTGTGGTGTGGCAGCAAATTTATGCACGAGGGGACAACATGGCACTTGCTGTTGCCGTATTGAGTGCATTATTTGCGTTATGCTTACCGCTACAAGGATTCTATTGGCTGGGCAAACGTGCACAAATGCGATTGTCACCTCAAAGTGCGGTCGGTTTTCACCACGTTTTGGAAAAATTAAAAGAAAAGCAAGAAGTCATACCGAATTTTTCCGATAAGCCTACTTATTTGGATTTAGCCAACTTACTGAAAATAGCTCAGAAAAAATTACCCCGTGATTTTTGGCAGGAGCTTTAATTCCCCGATTTTTTCTATATTCCCAAACATAACAATGGTATAGTGACGCCCCTTTGCTTCTTTGTGCAAAAGGGCGTTTTTTTGTGCGTAAATTTTTGCGCAAACGGTTTCGTTTTTTTGCTAGAATAACGCCCGTTGCAAATAGAAGTGTTTTTTTCAACACTTTAGAGATGATTTGATGATTGATTACATTATTATCGGCATTATTGTTTTTTCCGTTATTGTCAGCTTATTACGCGGTTTCGTCCGCGAAGTGATGTCACTAGCCAGTTGGATTGTGGCATTTTTTATTGCAAGCAATTTTTATGTGTATTTGGCAGGTTTGTTAACTTCCATTGAATCCCTGTATATCCGCAATGGTGTTGCCATTGCTATCTTATTTATTGCCTCATTGATTGTTGGCGCTATCGTGAATTATGTATTAGGTCAGCTAGTGGATCGTACCGGTTTAAGCGGGACGGATCGAGTACTTGGCGCTTGCTTCGGGCTATTACGTGGCGTGCTCATTGTGGCGGCAATGTTATTTTTCTTGGATACGTTCACCGCGTCAAATCAAAGTGATTGGTGGAAAGAGTCAAAATTAATACCGCACTTTCGTTTTGTGGTGGATTGGTTCTTCCAACAAATACAAGCCAATTCCAGTTTTTTAAATTCAACCTTGAATTTGGAGCAAGTGACCACACCGGCTTCAAATCCAACCCCAACTTCAACGCAGAATCAGTAGAGGAACAACGTGTATGTGCGGTATTGTCGGTATTGTCAGCCAAACCCCGGTAAATCAAGCCATTTATGATGCCTTAACGGTATTACAACATCGTGGGCAGGATGCAGCGGGCATCGTCACCATTGATGACGAAAACCGCTTTCGTTTGCGTAAGGCGAACGGCTTGGTGAGTGATGTGTTTCAACAAGTGCATATGTTGCGCTTGGCGGGCAATACCGGTATCGGTCATGTACGCTATCCGACAGCAGGAAGTTCCAGTGTCTCTGAAGCCCAGCCGTTTTATGTGAATTCACCTTATGGTTTAACCTTGGTACATAACGGCAATTTAACAAATTCTGTCGAATTGAAGGAAAAACTCTTCAACCTTGCCCGCCGTCATGTGAACACCAATTCCGACTCAGAACTTTTACTGAACATTCTTGCGTATCACCTCGATCAACCGCAAAAATACGCGTTAACACCGCAAGATATTTTTAATGCAGTGAAACAAACCCATGAAGATATTCGCGGTGCGTATGCCTGTATTGCCATGATCATCGATCACGGCATGGTGGCGTTTCGTGATCCTCATGGTATTCGTCCTTTAGTGTTAGGTAAACGTGAAGAGCATGGCAAAACCGAGTATATGTTCGCTTCGGAAAGCGTGGCGTTAGATGTTGTGGGATTTGAGTTTGTGCGTGATGTGGCGCCGGGAGAAGCCATTTTTATTACGTTCGATGGTGAGTTGTATGCACAACAATGTGCTGACAATCCCGTGTTAACACCGTGTATTTTTGAATATGTCTATTTTGCTCGTCCGGATTCTTGCATTGATGGTGTTTCTGTGTATGCCGCCCGCGTACATATGGGGCAACGTTTAGGGGAGAAAATCGCTCGCGAATGGCAAGACATTGACATTGATGTGGTGATTCCTGTGCCGGAAACCTCAAATGATATTGCATTGCGTATTGCTAATGTGTTGAACAAACCTTATCGTCAAGGATTTGTAAAAAATCGTTATGTCGGCCGCACATTCATTATGCCGGGGCAAGCGCAACGCGTGAGTTCGGTTCGCCGTAAATTGAATACCATTGCCTCTGAGTTTAAAGGTAAAAACGTGTTATTGGTGGATGACTCTATCGTGCGTGGAACTACTTCCGAACAAATCGTGGAGATGGCTCGTGCAGCCGGCGCGAAAAAAGTGTATTTTGCCTCCGCCGCACCGGAAATTCGTTATCCGAACGTCTATGGTATCGATATGCCAACGCGTAGCGAATTAATCGCCTATGAACGTAATACTGACGAAATCGCCAAACTGATTGGTGTGGATAAATTAGTGTTCCAAGACTTAGCGGATTTAACCGGTTCCGTACAACAAGAAAATCCGGCTATTCAAGCATTTGATTGCTCGGTGTTTACCGGCTGTTATGTGACCGGCGATATTACAGAAGCTTATTTGGATAACATTGCTGAGCAACGCAACGATGCGGCAAAGAAAAAACGTGAAAAGGATTCCTCGAATCTTGAGATGCACAATGAGAGATAAAGAGAAAGTGGTTTAGATAAACTTGTCCAAGTTAGACGATACAAAAAACGCAGCGTTAAGTCTGCGTTTTTTTTGTATTGGGTGATGAGAATCATACTTTTTCGGAGGGAACTTCACAGAAAAAGCGATGTAATATGTTGATCATCTCGACAACTTTCGGATCTTTAATGTAATACACGCGCTCCCGATGTTGGACTTCGCTTGCCACTAGTCCGGCTTTGCGCAAAAGAGCTAATTGGTTCGACATGGCTGCTTGTGGCATATTCAATTTTACGGTTAACTCGGTGACGTTATAGCGTTGTTCGTGTAAACAACACAAAATCGCCAAGCGATTCGGATTGGCCAACAATTTTAAAAAGGTACTGGCTTCGTGACTTTTTTCGAAAATATCTTTCATCAGATCCTATTTCAGTATTTACACATTGTGGGAATGAGAGCGCTCATTTTACACGTCCTGTCCGCTGAAACCAATAACTGATCCGTTTTTTTAGCAATCCCACGCGCGAATTGCTTATCGTCGGTTCCATGGCATCAGAGAGAGAAGTTTTGCCATACCACAAAAACCGCTTATTCCGGCAAAGGTGAGACCGGCACCGACAAATGCGGGTAGCCAATAAAAATAAGGCGAAATCCACCATCCCAATAATGAGCCCAGTAAAATTAAGCTTCCTGCCACGATTTGGACTTGGCGCATAATCTCAATGGGTTGTGACGGATTAAATCGCGTAGCAAGCCCGGCGTTTTTCCAACCGGTTATTCCATCTTGAAGCAGATAAGCTTCACAATGATTTTCTTGTGCCAACTGTTTCAAAAAGTCAGCTTGACCGGCGGTTCTTGCCCCGGATTTACAGTGAAAAATAAGGCAACTTCCTTGTTTTAAGGTTTTGCTCAATCCTTGATGTTGTAATTCGGCCAGCGGTTGTAGAATTGAACCATCGATATGTTCGCGGTGATATTCTTCCGGCTGACGAATATCGATTAATATGGCGCCGGCAGCTAATTTGTCTTTTGCTTCCATAGCGGAAATGATGGAAATCGTCATAGTATGTGTTTTTCTAAGAATCAATAAACAAGCGGCATCATTACCAAGAGGAAATGATGCCTTAATGCATTATTTTTTTAATGGGCAGGTGTTAATGCCAAGTAATGAATAAAGACCACAGCGTGAGAAGAGTCCGGTCAATAACGGCACAACACCAATCCATCCCCACCAACCGATGACGTTCGTTAACGTGAGTGCGATAAGAACGACCCCTAACAGGATGCGAATGACTTTATCTATACCACCAACGTTTTTGTTCATATTTGTCTCCTTAGTTTACAGTAATAATTAACAAAAATTTAACATATAAAAATTATATTATATGATGTAAAGAATTGTCAAAACTTTTTTTACGCATTGAGATTATTTTTTTATAACAACAAATGAGGATCGGCATGAGAAAGCTTCATTTGTCATATTAAAACAATAAAAAAACAGACCGCACTTTGATTGTTTAGAATCGTAGCGTGCAACTTGTTGCACGAAATTATGAATGCCGAAAGCGTTAAATAACGTTCCGTGCGTAATTTGGTCGTGCATCAAGATGCACG
>NZ_CALIWN010000070.1:0-2332 GCF_938046485.1 uncultured Aggregatibacter sp.
GGATAGAGGCGAGTACCTGACCCACCGGCAAGGATTATACCTTTCATAAAAATACCTTTAAAAGCGCGGTCAAATTCTTCGGAGTTTATCTCACCCAAAAATCTGATCGTTTACTGATTAATTATTACCCAATCGTTCTCGATTATAAGAGCCATCCAGCACTCGACTCCACCATTTTTTATTGTTTAAATACCATTGAACTGTTTTACGAATTCCGGATTCAAACGTCTCTTGTGGTTTCCAACCTAATTCACGTCCAATTTTTGTTGCATCAATCGCATAACGTATATCATGTCCCGGACGATCTTTCACATAGGTAATTAAATCTTCATATTTTTTTACCCCTGCCGGTTTATTGGGGACAAGCTCTTCTAATAAACCACAAATAGTGCGAACAACATCAATGTTAGTTTTTTCATTATGCCCACCGATATTGTAAGTTTCACCAATTTTACCTTCGTTCATCACTTTATAAAGCGCACGGGCATGATCTTCTACAAATAACCAATCACGAATTTGCCGACCATTACCATATACGGGTAATGGTTTACCGTCTAAGGCATTTAAGATCATCAATGGAATCAGTTTTTCAGGAAAATGAAACGGCCCA
Source organism: uncultured Aggregatibacter sp. (assembly GCF_938046485.1). Classification (NCBI taxonomy): domain Bacteria; kingdom Pseudomonadati; phylum Pseudomonadota; class Gammaproteobacteria; order Pasteurellales; family Pasteurellaceae; genus Aggregatibacter; species uncultured Aggregatibacter sp. The sequence continues at coordinate 611 of NZ_CALIWN010000070.1, forward strand.
TAATTGTTAGAACAATTGGTAACAATCGTTGGCAAACCATAAGTGCGCAACCAAGCACGAACCAAATGATCACTTGAGGCTTTTGACGCAGAATAAGGGCTACTTGGAGCATAAGAGGTGGTTTCTGTAAATAAATCGTCCATCCCCTCTAAATCACCGTAAACCTCATCTGTTGAAACATGATGGAAGCGGAATTTAGCTTTTTTTTCACGGCTCAATGTGTTCCAATAAATACGTGAGATCTCTAATAAGGTATAAGTTCCTATGATATTAGTTTGAATAAATGCTGCCGGACCATCAATTGAGCGATCAACATGACTTTCTGCAGCCAAATGCATTACAGCGTTAGGCTTATGTTGCTCAAATATGCGAGCAAGCCCTTTTGCATCACAAATATCCATTTGCTCAAACGCATAACGAGAATGATTCTCCACTGACTCGAGGGATTCTAAATTCCCTGCATAAGTCAATTTATCAATATTTACCACGCTATCTTGCGTGTTTTCAATAATATGGCGAACAACAGCAGAACCAATAAAACCTGCACCACCAGTAATAAGAATCTTCATTGTAGAACTCTCTAGTTGTTATTTCTAAATTAAAATCAAGGGGCGGTACTAGATAACTAGACTAAACTCCCCTTAATCAATTGTTTTAAAAAGGAAATTTGAGATTTTATTTCATTGTGATTAAAACGCCATTCACATTCCTTCAAATACAGCTCAAAATGCGCGTTAGAAATGCCGTTAAATTTGCGTAAATAGCGTTTTGCTTGGTTCCAAAAATTCTCAATTCCGTTTATGTGGTTATGATTTTCTGCAAAGTGTGTACTGTGATTGATGCGAAAATGACTAAACTCACTGACATCAAGCACCTCATAACTACGGTAAGTATCCGTGTAAACAATGCTGTCAGGCCTAACTTTCTCGCGAATTATTGGCAATAATGTGGCTGATTGCGCATTAGGAACAACAACCGTATAAACTTTGCCATTTCGCTTGAGAAACCCGAATACTGCGATTTTGCCTGCAGCATCGCGACCTCGTTTACCTTTACGAGCTCCGCCGAAATAACTTTCATCGACTTCAATCTCACCTTCAAACATTTCCAAATGGAGGCTTGTTGGGTAGATGAGTAAGTGTAATCGGTGAAAGTAATAAGCGGCTGTATTTTTATTTACATTGACCAACTTACTCGCTGTTCTGGCGGTAACGCCTGCGACAAATAGTTTGATGAGTTTATTTTGTTTATGCCGGCTTAAACGACTTTTTCTCATGGGTTCATTCTAATCTAAATGAGATTTTTAGTCGTTATCTAGTACAGCCCCTTAGTTTAACCGTGCTACTCGTATTATGGATCAACTTGAAGAAAAAAAATGCGGTTTCAAAACCTAAGCTAAATGGTAGAAGATAAATCTTAATAAAAGAGGTTTTATGAGATGAAAGAAAAATCTTATGATTGATAAATAAGCTTCCCCCCATAATTTGTGTAGCCTGTTTCTGAGATAATACATCAGACAACAGGTATTTTATTATGAATGAAAACCTATAAAATAACTTGCATTTTAGTATAGTCTTCAGTAAGACTATAAAACTGAATGAAATATTAATGTTATGATATTATTTGATCTACAAAATTAATTAAATATCAATTAGCTACAAGGTATAACCCAATGATTTCCGAAGAAAATTTCCAACAGCACACGTGATGCATAAGGCTATG
>NZ_CALIWN010000071.1:0-26151 GCF_938046485.1 uncultured Aggregatibacter sp.
TCTGCATAATTTGTACTCAGGCGAATGAAAAAGTGGGCACATTGTAAACAACTTAGTGAATAACTACAAAAACTTTCTAAAATCCTACCGCACTTAATAAATAAAAGGGCACGACATTTGTCGTACCCTAAGTAAAACCAGAAGATTAAAGAATAAAGCGACTTAAATCTTCATTTTCTACTACTTCACCTAATGCCTCACTGACATACGCGGCATCAATGTTCACGGTTTGTCCATCCATGTCGCTGGCGTTGAAAGAAATTTTATCCATTAAGCGTTCCATCACGGTATGCAAACGGCGGGCGCCGATGTTTTCGGTCTTTTCATTGACACGAAATGCTGCTTCGGCGATTTTCTTGATAGCGTCTTGAGTGAATTCAATATTTACCCCTTCCGTTGCCATTAACGCTTTGTATTGCTCGGTTAAAGAAGCATTCGGCTCAGTCAGAATACGCTCGAAATCCTCAGCCGTCAGTGCAGAAAGCTCCACGCGAATCGGCAAACGGCCTTGTAATTCCGGGATTAAATCTGACGGACGAGCCACTTGGAACGCACCGGAAGCGATAAACAAAATGTGATCGGTTTTCACCATACCGTGTTTGGTGTTCACGGTTGAACCTTCCACCAACGGCAATAAATCGCGTTGCACGCCCTCACGGGAAACATCCGCACCGCTGTATTCGCCTTTCTTACAAATTTTGTCGATTTCGTCGATAAACACGATACCGTTTTGTTCCACCGCATCAATGGCTTTTTGTTTCAGCTCTTCCGGATTCACCAATTTCGCCGCTTCATCGTCAATTAAGGTTTTTAACGCATCCTTAATTTTCATTTTACGTTTTTTGGTTTGGCTGCCGGAAAGGTTCTCAAACATGGATTGTAATTGACTGGTCATATCTTCCATGCCCGGAGGTGCCATGATTTCCACGCCCATCGGCACGCCTGCTACATCAATTTCCACTTCTTTATCGTCTAACTGACCTTCGCGTAGTTTCTTACGGAAAACCTGGCGGGTGTTGCTTTGACTATCGCGGTTTTCCACTTCACCCCATTGGTTCTTCGCCGCTGGTAATAAGGCATCTAAAATGCGCTCTTCTGCCGCTTCTTCCGCTTTAGCTCGATTTTTGACGATTTCCTGTTGGCGTACCAATTTCATGGCGCTGTCGGTTAAATCGCGAATAATGGAATCCACTTCTTTGCCCACATAACCCACTTCGGTAAATTTAGTGGCTTCCACTTTAATGAACGGCGCATTGGCTAATTTTGCCAAACGGCGGGCAATTTCGGTTTTCCCCACGCCGGTCGGCCCAATCATAAGAATATTTTTCGGGGTCACTTCATGGCGCATTGGCTCTTGCAGCTGCATTCTGCGCCAACGGTTTCTTAGGGCAATTGCTACTGCGCGCTTGGCGTCGCTTTGACCGATAATATGTTGATCTAATTCAGAAACTATTTCACGAGGCGTCATTTCAGACATGGTTTATTCCTTATCATTTTTTAATTCGGCAATTCTTCAATAGTGAAATTGGTATTGGTAAACACACAAATTTCACCTGCAATTTTGAGAGATTTTTCCACAATTTCACGCGCTGATAATTCCGTATTTTCCACCAACGCACGGGCAGCAGATAAAGCATAGTTGCCGCCGGAACCGATAGCAAGAATTTGATCTTCTTCCGGTTGTACTACATCGCCGATACCGGTAATGATCAGGCTTTCTTTTTCATCCGCCACAATTAGCATCGCTTCCAATTTACGCAACGCACGATCGGTACGCCAATCTTTCGCTAATTCCACCGCACTTTTTAGCAAATGCCCTTGGTGCATTTCTAATTTACGCTCAAAAAGCTCAAACAATGTAAAGGCATCTGCCGTGCCGCCGGCAAAACCCGCCAACACTTTGCCGTTATACAAACGACGCACTTTGCGCGCGTTACCTTTCATCACCGTATTGCCAAGGGAAACCTGTCCGTCACCGCCCACAACCACTTTACCGTTGCGACGTACACTTACAATCGTAGTCATAATGCTATCCTTTAAAAATGGAAAATGTGGAAGTTATATTGAGATTAATTGAGAGAATTCAAGGGATATGAATGGAATTTACGCTTTGTTTTTTCATGTCATTTTTATTTCGGTATACAAAAAAATCAGCGCCTAATCCATTAGGACGCTGATTTTGACTAAATAAACAAGCTAACTATTCGATAACTAATTTACTGATTTGTTCACTTTTTATTTATTTAATTTTGCCTTATAGGTCGGATTCATTAAGTTTTCTACAGAAAGGATATCATCCAATTGTTCTTTGGTTAACAAGCCTTTTTCCAAGACCACTTCACGCACACCTTTACCGGTTTGCGCACAGATTTTACCCACTAAGTCGCCATTGTGGTGGCCAATGAATGGGTTCAAGTAGGTCACGATACCGATAGAATTGTAAACGTAATTTTCGCAAGTTTCTTTGTTGACAGTAATGCCATCAACACATTTATCGCGTAAGTTCACACAGGCATTTCCTAAAATCTCGATAGATTCAAACATGGCTTGTACAATCACCGGTTCCATTACGTTTAATTGTAATTGACCTGCTTCTGAGGCAAAGGTGACGGTGGTGTCGTTACCAATCACTTTGAAGCACACTTGGTTCACCACTTCCGGCACAACCGGGTTCACTTTTGCCGGCATGATAGAAGAACCGGCCTGTAATTCAGGCAAGTTGATTTCTTTAATACCTGCACGCGGACCGGAAGAAAGTAAACGTAAGTCGTTACAAATTTTTGATAATTTCACCGCAGTGCGTTTTAACGCGCCATGCACGGAAACATAGTCACCGCAGTCAGAAGTAGCTTCAATTAAGTTCTCTGAACCGGTGCAATGTAATCCGGTGACGTTGGATAAATGTTTCACAACGGAAGGCACATAACCTTGTGGGGTATTTAAACCGGTACCGATTGCGGTTGCGCCCATGTTCACTTCAAGCAAGTGTGCTGCAGCGGCTTTTAAATGTTTCACTTCTTCCGCCATTAACACTGCAAACGCTTTGAATTCTTGCCCCACAGTCATTGGCACTGCATCTTGTAATTGAGTACGGCCCATTTTCAACACTTTCTCGAATTCTTTTGCTTTGTTTTCAAAGCCTTGTTGTAAATAAGCGACTTTTTCGAGAAGTTTAATGACGCTGTTATACACGGCAATATGGAAACCGGTAGGGTACGCATCGTTGGTGGATTGGCTGGCGTTCACATGATCCATTGGGTCGAGGTATTTATATTCACCTTTTTTGTGACCTAAAATTTCTAACGCCAAGTTGGCAATCACTTCATTGGTGTTCATGTTGACGGAAGTGCCTGCACCACCTTGGTAAATATCGGATGGGAATTGATCTAAACATTTGCCGTTCACCAACACTTCATCACAAGCTTTTACGATAGCTTCTGCAATTTCTTTTGGAATGGCACCCAACTCACCGTTCGCCAATGCCGCTGCTTTTTTCACCATCACCATGCCGCGAACAAATTCCGGCACATCGGAAATGGTGACATTCGAAATGTTAAAATTTTCCACCGCTCTTAGTGTGTGAATACCCCAGTAAGCATCCGCAGGAACTTCACGTTCACCTAACAAATCCACTTCCTTTCTATATTGTGTCATTTGCGTTCTCCTTTATGCTTAACACGTTTGGTTGAATTGTCTAAATTATAGAAAATTCGATTAAAATTAAATTGATCCAAGTCACAGATTTTTATACGCATTTAAGAGTTATTTTTATTTTTCAGATTAGTTTTTCTAACCTGAATGATGTAGCCATGAATAAAAGTTGCACCGCAAAATAAAGCGGGTAATATGCACATCCAACATGTTTTTAAGGAGCTACTATGCCGTTTATCGCCTTTCTTTTTGCTGTTTTTCTATTTATTTATGTGGAACTGAGCCTACTGGTTTGGGTAGGAAGTCACCTCGGCATTCTTATGCTCATTTTGTTACTGATCGGCTCCTCATTACTGGGCATTACTCTCATTCGTGTTCGTGGTTGGTACAGCCTTACACGGATAAAACAGCAACTCACCCAAGGTCAACTGCCCACCGATGCGCTTTTTGGATCGCTACGTTGGCTTGTTGCCGGAATCTTGTTTGTCATTCCCGGTTTTGTCACCGACATTCTTGCCTGTGTGCTGTTAAGTCCTTTCGGCCGTTACCTGATAAATACATTCATTCGTAGCCGATTTGTGTTCTTCCAACAAAACATCTTTAAAACCGGCCGCACTTTTTATTCCTCCCAAAACAATCCGCCTAGAGATGGCGAGATTTTTGAGGCGGAATTTGAAAAGGAAGCCGATGAAAATAAACGGTTAAAATAATTTTGCTTTTCCCTTGAAAGCGTAAAAATGATTCCCATATAGAAAAAGCTTTTTGATTAATTTAAGAAATAGAGGAAATTTCAGATGAATATTCGTCCATTACACGACAAAGTGATTTTAAAACGTGAAGAAGTGGAAACCAAATCTGCCGGTGGTATCGTATTGACCGGTTCGGCAGCCACCAAATCTACCCGCGCGAAAGTCTTAGCGGTCGGTCCAGGCCGTTTATTAGAAAACGGTAGCATTCACCCAATGCACGTAAAAGTCGGCGACATCGTGATTTTCAGCGACAGCTATGGTGTGAAAACAGAAAAAATTGATGGTGAGGAAGTGCTCATCCTTTCCGAAGACGATATTTTAGCGATCGTTGAATAAGCAAAAACACGCTGAAAAACGACCGCACTTTAAATGAAATAGATCATGGTGAGAGCAATCTCACGCAACAAAATAAAAGGAAATTAAACATGGCAGCAAAAGACGTAAAATTCGGTAACGACGCACGCGTGAAAATGTTAAAAGGTGTAAACATTTTAGCCGACGCAGTAAAAGTCACCCTTGGTCCAAAAGGCCGTAACGTAGTATTAGACAAATCTTTCGGTGCACCAACCATCACCAAAGACGGTGTGTCTGTGGCACGTGAAATCGAATTAGAAGATAAATTTGAAAACATGGGCGCACAAATGGTGAAAGAAGTTGCTTCTAAAGCCAATGATGCCGCCGGTGACGGTACCACCACGGCAACTGTTCTAGCACAAGCCATCGTAAACGAAGGCTTAAAAGCCGTAGCGGCAGGCATGAACCCAATGGATTTAAAACGCGGTATCGACAAAGCAGTCACTGCCGTTGTTGCCGAACTTAAATCCCTTTCTAAACCTTGCGAAACCTCTAAAGAAATCGAACAGGTGGGTACCATTTCCGCAAACTCCGACAGCATTGTGGGTCAATTAATCGCACAAGCCATGGAAAAAGTGGGTAAAGAAGGCGTGATTACCGTAGAAGACGGCACCGGCTTAGAAGACGAATTGGATGTGGTTGAAGGGATGCAATTTGATCGCGGTTACCTTTCCCCGTATTTCATCAACAAACCGGAAACCGCGACCGTAGAATTAGATAACCCATTCATTTTATTAGTCGATAAAAAAATCTCGAATATTCGTGAATTATTACCGGTACTAGAAGGCGTTGCAAAAGCAGGTAAACCGTTATTAATTATTGCGGAAGACGTAGAAGGCGAAGCATTGGCAACATTGGTCGTGAACACCATGCGTGGCATCGTGAAAGTGGCTGCAGTGAAAGCACCGGGCTTCGGCGATCGTCGTAAAGCGATGTTACAAGACATTGCGATTTTAACTGCCGGTACGGTGATTTCTGAAGAAATCGGTATGGAGTTAGAAAAAGCCACGCTTGAAGATCTTGGTCAAGCAAAACGCGTTGTAATCAATAAAGACAACACCACTATCATCGACGGTATCGGCGATGAAGCACAAATCCAAGGTCGTGTGGCGCAAATTCGTCAACAAATCGAAGAATCTACTTCCGACTACGACAAAGAAAAATTGCAAGAACGCGTGGCGAAACTCGCCGGCGGTGTTGCGGTAATTAAAGTCGGTGCAGCAACCGAAGTAGAAATGAAAGAGAAAAAAGCCCGTGTAGAAGATGCACTACACGCAACTCGTGCAGCAGTGGAAGAAGGTGTGGTTGCCGGCGGTGGTGTGGCGTTAATTCGCGCAGCCAGCAAAGTGGCTGATTTACGTGGCGACAACGAGGAACAAAACGTCGGTATTAAACTTGCCCTTCGTGCCATGGAAGCCCCATTACGTCAAATCGTCACAAACGCCGGTGAAGAAGCCTCTGTGGTTGCAAGTGCGGTGAAAAACGGTGAAGGAAACTTTGGTTATAACGCAGGTACTGAACAATACGGCGATATGATTGCGATGGGTATTTTAGATCCGACTAAAGTAACTCGTTCTGCATTACAATTTGCAGCTTCTGTCGCCGGTTTAATGATCACCACTGAATGTATGGTGACCGAATTACCAAAAGATGACAAAGCTGATCTCGGTGCTGCCGGTATGGGTGGCATGGGAGGTATGGGCGGAATGATGTAATTCCTCGGATTCCGTCTTACATCTAAATGATTCGCACCTTAGTAAGTAACCTTGCTAAGGTGCTTTTTTTATGAGCCTGATTATTTTTGTGTTCTTACCCATAAATCAGCATATTTTACAAAAGTAGAATGTGCTGAAAGCATCGCCAGTAATAAGCCGGCTTTACCATCTAAGAATCCCAAACGAATAAAATACATTTTGATAAAACAGCCTACAGCATGGCTGATGCCTTGCCATAACGTCGCTTTTTTACCGGCTTTTTCTCGTTGGTCAGCCCACGCTTTGGCATAGCCGGCAGATTTAACTAGGTAATGATGGATATTTTGGTAAGTATAATGCAACAAATCCCCTTGTAGCTTTTGAATATTGGCGTTTGTTGGCAGTTCTACTTTTTCATGCACCAGTTGATCGCCATAACGGGCAAAATCTTTACGATATAATCGAATGACATAATCCGGATACCAGCCGGAATGACGAATTTTATGACCAAAAATTTCACTTAATCGTGGGATTTTATAGGCGGTATTCGGCGTATCTTGAACAATAGCTGCCTGAATAGATTGACGTAGCTCTGGGGTTACTCGTTCGTCTGCATCGAGCCATAAAACATAGTCGGAGGTGACATACTCTTGTGCTAATTGTCGCTGTTTACCGAATCCCGGCCAATCGGTATTTTGGTAGAATTTTGCGCCGTATTGTTCAGCAATCTGTTGGGTTGCATCGGTGCTGCCGGAATCTAAAATCACTATTTCATCCACCCACGCTTTTACCGTGTCCAAACATTGTGCAAGGTGGTGGGCTTCATTTTTAACAATCATTGCAACACTAAGAGTCGGCATCGTTTTTATCCTTTGTGAATGAGTGACAAACGCTTATACTAAACACCTGTTTGTCTTGATTAATTTTGCAATTCTAGCATAAGCCGACACATTTGCTATGTTACGTTTTTTCTATACCTGTTTGATGTATCTTGCTCAGCCGCTACTGTGCCTTTTTATGGTCTTGCGCAGTTTTCGTGCGCCCCACTATCGTAAACGTCTCGCCGAGCGTTATGGCTTCTATGGTAACACGCAATCTCCTTCGCCGAACGGTGTCTTACTTCACGCCGCGTCTGTTGGTGAGGTGATTGCCGCCGTTCCTTTAATTAAGCGGATTCAGCAAGATTATCCGCAACTGGCGATCACAGTGACCACAATGACGCCTACCGGTTCCGAACGGGTAAAAGCGGTTTTTGGCGACAGCGTGACCCATGTGTATTTGCCCTATGATTTGCCGGGTGCCGTGTCCCGTTTTATTGAATTTGTACAACCGCGCGTCGGCATTGTTATTGAAACGGAACTTTGGTTTAACTTGATTCACCAATTCGCACGGCGCAGTATTCCCTTTATCATTGTGAACGCTCGCTTATCCGCACGTTCTGCCACGCGTTACGGTTGGTTTAGAGAACCGTTAAAACCGCTGTTGAATAACATCACATTGATTGCCCCGCAAGATGATGTGAGTGGGCAACGTTATGCGCAATTAGGCATTGCACCCGAGCAATTGGTCGTAACCGGCAATATCAAATATGACTTGAATGTGAGCGATGAACTCTTTCATCAGATTACAACATTAAAGGCACAATGGAATACGCAGCGGCCTATCTGGATTGCCGCCAGCACACACGAAGGCGAAGATGAAATCATCTTAAAAAGTCACCGCACTTTATTGCGCCAATATCCTGATTTGTTGTTGATTTTGGTGCCGCGCCACCCAGAGCGGTTTAATTCGGTGGCTCAACTGCTTGAACAAGAGGGCTTTGGTTTCATGCGGCGTAGCAGCCACGAAATACCGACAGAAGAAATACAGGTCTTGCTCGGTGATACCATGGGCGAACTCATGTTGTTATACGGTATGGCAAAGGTAGCGTTGGTTGGTGGCAGCTTGGTGGCGCACGGTGGGCATAATCCCTTAGAACCGCTGGTATTCAAATTGCCGGTGATCAGCGGAAAACATACCTTTAACTTTCCTGAGATTTTCACAAAATTAAGTGAACGGCAAGGTGTGTTAATCACGGAAGACACGCCGCAAGCCGTGGCTAAAGCGGTGGCAACCTTTTTGCGGTCGCCTGAGCTTGGCGAACGTTATGGTCAGGCGGGTTATGCCGTGTTAAATGAAAATCGCGGCGCGTTACAACGCGTGATGAATTTATTAAAACCTTATTTGAACTAGGATGAAGCAATGACAACGGTAATCTATCCCGGTACATTTGACCCGCTTACGAACGGGCATTTGAATATTATTGAGCGAAGTGCGGTGATTTTTTCAAACGTTTTGGTGGCGGTGGCGGAAAGCCCAAGTAAAAAGCCTTTGTTTACGTTAGACGAACGTGTCGAGTTGGTACGTCAATCGGTGGCGCATTTGTCGAATGTTAAGGTCATTGGGTTTAATAATTTGCTTGCGCATACCATCGCGGAGTATGACGTCAAAGCCATTATTCGTGGGGTACGGAGTACGACGGATTTTGAATATGAAGTGCAGTTAGCCCATCTTAACCGACTTCTTACCCATGGCGTGGAAAGCCTGTTTTTCCCGCCGGTGGAACAGTGGTCTTACGTTTCTTCCACCATGATTCGCGAAATTTATTTACACAACGGCGACATGAGCCAACTTGTCCCACCGGTGGTGTTAAAGGCGTTGCAAGAGAAACGGAAATAGTCTTCTTAGTTCTATCTTATTCGTGCAACAAGTTGCACGCTACCTTAAGACCGTTGCGTGTATCTTGATGCACGAAATAAAACCCTATCAAATTTGAACGCATGTGCCAAAAACACGCGCTAAAACTACCGCCCTTTTTAAGGGAATGATTTGCCTGTTTGTCCAACAAGTTGTATGTGATGTCGGTTTTGCATATTGAAATGCGCCAGCTCCAGTTTGGTGTTCTGGCGCATTAATGAGGGCTATGTGATTGGGCTACGCTTAAAGTACGGTGGATTTTTCCGATGTTTCTTCCGAGGATAAGGTGGCTACCGACATGGCGGATTTCAACCCTTCTTCGCGTAATTTCTGTGCCGTCTCGTTATCTCCCACTTGTTCAAAGACGTAAGAGGCCATGTGAATGTCATTAGGATCTAATTGATCTTTATGAGCAATCAGTCCTTTAAATACTTCACTGGCATGAGTAAAATCGTTGTTGCGTACATACAAATACCCCAATGCGCGTTGGGCGCAGCATTGTATTGACGGGCTGGCGGTTTTTAGCCACTTGGTAACAATTTTTACTAACTTGCTGTTATCTTCTGGTTGTAAGCGGCTAATTTGTTTAAATAATGGTTGCATTAGCGGACTGTCGGTCTCTAATTTTTTCGCCAATTCCAACGTTAATTCATAGGCAGATTCATGATCATTGCCATCAATCAAACGGCGAATCACACCTAATTTCACATAGGCATCTTGGCGGCGCGGGCGCGGTTGTTCATTCCACCATGCCAGTAAACCATCTACGCCTTCTTCGTTAATTTTTTCATCTAACAAGCCGTCTTCCACTTGATGTTGGAGTTGTTCGAACTCAGCGTGGCTATAGAGAGCGGATTTTTCTACCTGTTCAAGAATATTATCCAAAGCTTGGTAAGCATTTGATTTTAAATAAATATCTACGGCTAATTTTAAGACTTCTTTATTGCGACCTGCCATGACCAATAGGCTATCTACGGAACTGCGCGCGGCAGGCAATTTGTTTTGTTGCAATAAAATGCGGGTGCGGGCAATTTCTAGAATCAGGCTGTCGGTGCCGGCAAGTTCTGTCGCTTGAATTAAATAACGGTTGGCGCTGAACTCATCGCCACGCTGTTGTGCCGCTTCGGCCGCTTTAATAAAGTTTAATACCGGCTCATCGGAATGTTTGGCGTTTTTGCTGATGAGTTTTTCCGCTTTGGAATAATCGCCTTCATCCATACGCATTAACCCTTCTAAGGTTTGTTTTTGCGCTTTTACGCGTTTACGGCGGGAAAACCAACTGTAAGTGTTATTACTTAAACGGCAAAAACGGCTGATTGCCGCTTCAATGCTATAGACCACCGCCAGTGAAATCACAAAGAAAATCACCAATGTGGTAAGAGACATTTCGACAATGTTGTCGGCGGTTTCAATACGGACATAACCTTGCTTGCCGGATAAATACGGACCGGCAAGTAATCCGGCTAATAATAGCAACATTAAAAATAGTGATCTTATCATGGTCTATTTCTCCTGTTGTTCAGGTTGATTCGGAGCAGTGCTTGTATCTGCGCCATTTCCTTGCTCTGCAGGGCTTGTGGCATGGTTTTCTGTCGCTTTGACATTTTCCGGATCGAAATCTTTGTCAGCGGAAAGCGTGATTTTTTGCACTTCTTGCGGTTGTTTATTCAGTAATTTATCCAAGGCATTTAAGCTGCTAAGCTGGGTTGGCACATCCACGTAAATGGATTGTTCTGCCAATTCATCCAGTTTTTTCAGGAAGTTTTGCGCTACTTCCGTGCTGGTATCAAAATAGGTACGAACCCAAGAAGCCACCGTTTCCAAAGATTGTTTATATAAATCATCTTGTTGACGTGGCACGGCTAAAATCGCAATTTGTAAGCGTAAGCGAATGTTTTCACGCAAATAAATGTCTTGATTTGGTGCTAATAAGGCTTTGTTATCCGCTTTTTTTGGCGTGATGCGAATAAAATGATTTAAAAAACTGACCGCACTTTTTTCAGCGTTGGATTTCCAATCTTCCAAAGAATCAGTGAGTTTGTCCGTGTTTGGATCTTCATCAAAATTCACATTCAATACGTTCAACTCGTCCACGTCATTTGCCAATTGAGACAATTCCTGCATGATAGCGTTTTGATCCACGTTGTTGAGGGATAACAGCTTCTTCAAATCTGCATTAATTGCGCTACGAACAGTGGCGACTTGCGGCATTGCCACTTTGGTCAAGGTCTCACCAGCCACTTTTAATAGCGATACGCTGGTGTCCACATCGTTATCCAACACCAATTTACGCAAGGCATTGTTTAATAAAAAATCTGCTTCGGTTAGCAACCAATCGTTTGGTTGTTCCGCTTTGCTTTGATTGGTCAAACGCTGGACCTGTTGTTGCAACGCAGATAACTGTTGTTCTTTGGCGGCTAATTCTTGATTCAAGGCACTGATTTGGTCGCTCGCCACTTGAGAAAACTCGGCTAACTTCGCCAACTGACTTTTTTCTGCTTCAAAGCTTGGGAGATTGACGGGTTCAGCCGTATTTTTTTGCTGAAGTTGCGTTTGAAGTGCGGTCAGTTTTTGTTGCATTTCGTCAACCTGTTGCTGCCCGAAATAATAACCGCTACCACCCAAGCCAAGGGCAATCAAAATCGCTAATACGCTCAACGCAGAACCGTTTTTCTTCACAATAACGGTTTCGTGTGGAGTGGACGCGGAAGACTGTCTATTTTCGTTCTCTTTATGCTGCATGGTTGCTTGTTTATCCTCTACCTTGGGGTCAACGTGTTCATTTTCTGTGGTGTCTTGTTTTGCTAAATCAAGATCCTTATTCACATCAATTTCGTGTTCAATTTCTGCATGATTTTCCAGATGATTCGATTTCTTGTTAGCCATATTGATTACCTATAAAAGAGACATGTTGCGTTAACGACATTGTAATAAGGTTTGTAATAATGTTTGATTGTCCGCACGAGGTGAAACAATCACATTCTGCCAGCCCAATGCCTGCGCCAAATGGGAAATTCGCTCACTGACGGTAATGAGTTGACAACTTTTTAGCCAATTATGTTCATTTCGTGGGACAAAATCCAGCAGTTGCGTCAGAATTTCTCCGCTGGTCGCCACAATGGTTTGAATACCGGCACGCTTACACAGACTGGTTTGCTCCACATTATTATAAACAAGCGGTTCTCTTCGGTAACATTCAACGATCTCAACGTTAGCACCGCGTTGTTGCACTTGTTCTGAGAGGAGTTCGCGTCCGCCATTACCGCGCAAAATCAAAACGGTTTTGCCTTGTAAATTTTGCATTGCAGGAAGTTGTAATACGCCTTCGCTGTTTTCTTGGCTTGTCGGATAATGCACAGCCGTGGCGGTTGTGGCGGCAAAATACTGTGCGGTGCCTTGCCCTACGGTGAAATAGTGCAAATCATCGCGCCATGCAAAACCGGTGTCTTTTAAGGCTTTGTCGGCAAAATCTACCGCACTTTTGGAGACGATAAAGACATAATCATCCGCTTTTAATTTGGCAAATTTATTCGGTAACTCATTGAGTTCTGTACCGGCTTCAATGGTAAATAAAGGCAAATGAATGGCGACGATTCCGGCTTTTGCCAGCATCTCCACGAGTTGTTGCCCACGTTCATCAGGGCGAGTTACCAAAACGGCCATTGTGCCCCCACGATTTATGAATAAATTGCTTGCAAAATTTTGTCAGCGCCTTGCGCTAAAAGCTGTTCGGCAATTTTCACGCCTAAAACTTCGGCATTTTCCACCGCACTTTTGCCTTCTGCGCGAATAATGCGACTACCGTCAATATCGCCCACTAAGGCTCTTAAATACAATTGCCCTTGTTGCAATACCGCATAACCGCCAATCGGTACTTGGCAACCGCCTTGTAAATGATTATTCATGGCGCGTTCTGCCCGTACACAATACGTGGTTTCTGCATCCGCTAACGGTGCTAATAAGGCCTGCACTTGCATATCATCGGTACGACATTCAATCCCCACAGCACCTTGTCCGGCCGCCGGTAAGGATTGTTCAACGTCAAGAAAAGATGCGATACGATCTGCTAAGCCCAAACGAATGAGGCCGGCAGAAGCTAAAATAATGGCATCATAATCGCCGTTATCTAATTTGCTTAAACGTGTTCCCACATTGCCGCGCAAAGAGCGAATGTCTAAATCGGGGCGTAAGGCTTTTAATTGGCATTGGCGACGTAAACTTGATGTCCCGACCACTGCACCTTGCGGCAACTCTGCAAAAGTGCGGTAAGAATGAGACACAAAGGCATCACGCGGATCTTCGCGTTGGCAAATCACGGCTAATCCCAGGCCTTCGGGAAATTGCATCGGCACATCTTTCATGGAATGCACGGCAATGTCGGCTTCTTTCGTTAATAACGCATTTTCTAATTCTTTAACAAACAAGCCTTTGCCACCGATTTTCGCCAGTGGTGAATCTAAAATCACAT
The DNA here is from genome assembly GCF_938046485.1 of uncultured Aggregatibacter sp. NCBI lineage: Bacteria > Pseudomonadati > Pseudomonadota > Gammaproteobacteria > Pasteurellales > Pasteurellaceae > Aggregatibacter > uncultured Aggregatibacter sp. The sequence goes on from NZ_CALIWN010000071.1 coordinate 13,653, forward strand.
CGCCTTTAGTTACCATCGGCACTAATTCAATGGTTAAATCGGGATATAACTGTTGCAGACGGTCTTTCACATAATTTGCTTGCCATAACGCCAACGGGCTTTGGCGAGTCGCAATTTTTAAGGTTTTTTCAAGCATAATAACAACATATTGATCAGGTCTAATGAGGGATTATCCTATCACTGTTAACTTCAAAAGTCAGTGTTCATTTAATTTTTTTGCTTTCCGTCAATACTGATGATAGAGTAGCCGCCAGCGAAGCATGACCGTCGTAAAAAACAGGATATTACTTGAAGTTTGATCTCGATAAAGCTAAACAACGTGTGGACGATTTAGATAGGTTGCGTATCCAGCGGGCTTTATCCGACACGCCTGAATCCTTTCAACATATTTTCAAACTGATCCCATTATTACTCCATTTTAATCATCCTGATTTGCCGGGCTATGTTTCTGATGCGCCCACCGGCATTGCCCATTTTTCCCCAACGCCATTCCAACAGGAATATCTTGCACATACGCTGACAGATGAAAGCGTGAAAAACTTCCTCAAAAAACACCGCACTTTTGAATCGGAAGCCATTCTTGGCGTCTATGTGATGGGCAGCATCGCCTCTATTGCCCAAACGCCACAATCTGATTTAGATATTTGGCTGTGTCATCGAGAAGATTTGAGTCCATCAGCACGTGAACTTTTACAGCAAAAAGTCGAGCGCATTCAACAATGGGCAAAGCGTGTTCACGTAGAAATGAATTTCTATTTAATGGATCAAAGACGGTTTCGGTGTTTTCGTTATGTCGAGCCAATGACTGCCGAGAATTGCGGTTCGGCACAATATATGTTGTTGCTGGATGAATTTTACCGTTCAGCCATACGCCTTGCCGGGAAGCCGTTATTGTGGCTGCATTTGCTCATTGAAAATGAAGCGGATTACGAGGCAGAAATCGAACGCTTAACGCAAACGCAGCAATTAGATTTAAATGATTGGGTGGATTTCGGGGGGTTAGGTACCTTGTCCGCCAATGAGTATTTTGGTGCGACCTTATGGCAGCTGTATAAAGGGATTGATTACCCTTATAAATCCCTGCTCAAAATTTTGTTGTTAGAAACCTATTCTTGGCGTTATCCAAACACGTATTTGATTTCTCGTGAATTTAAACACGCCTTATTAACCGGTGAATTGAACGTTGCTCATCAATTTGATCCTTATTTGGCGATGCTGCAACGGGTAACTGCTTATTTGACCGAACGAAAAGAATATAAACGGCTGGATTTTGTACGTTGTTGCTTTTATATCAAAGTGCATGAGAACGAAGCAGAGGTAAATAAAAGTAACTGGCGATTGGATGCGTTACTTAAGCTGACGCAACAATGGGGGTGGCATTGTGGGCAAGTGGAATTATTAAACCAGCGCCAACAATGGAAAATTAAGCAAGCCGAAAAAATGCATAATGACCTGATTAAGTTTTTAATGTTGAGTTATCGTAACTTAGTGAATTTTGCCCGCAAACATCAGGTCAATGTCAGCATTATGCCGCAAGATATGAGCATATTAACCCGTAAACTTTACACGGCATTTGAAGAATTGCCGGGCAAAGTGACCTTGCTGAATCCACAGTTTGCTGTGGATTTATCGGAACGCTATCTAACGTTTATTGAAGTGCGTAATAACCGTCAGTTTAAGGACGGTTGGTATATGATTAACCAAACGCCGGACATTCACGGTTTTTGTCGTCCACGTTATACAGAATATAGCCAAAGCCTGAATAAATTAGTGGCGTGGGCGTATTTCAATCGTTTGCTTACGGCAAATACTGAGCTCTTTGTTGCCAGTAAAAATGTCGAGCTTAACACGTTGCGCCAGTTTGTGACGGATTTGCGATTGACATTTCCTATCGACAACGCCTCTGCCAGCAATTCCGACCTGAGTCATCCTTGCGAAATTCGCAGTCTTGCGGTCATTATTAATTTGACCCAAGATCCGACCGCACATTTAACCGACATTAAATCCAGCATCCAATCAAGCGACTTATTTAGTTTCGGTGCGAACGAAGAAAGTTTGGTCGGCAGCATTGATCTCACGTATCGCAACGTTTGGAACGAAGTGCGGACATTGCATTTTGAAGGGCCGAATGCCATTTTGTTGGCGTTAAAAGTGCTTTCCAACAAAATTTATCGTGGTGCGCCGTTGCCAAAATTGGTGCAAGTGTTTTGTTACAGTCGGTATTATCGCCGCGCCTTACGTCGCATTGTGACGACTCTGATTAATAAATGCATTAGCATTCAAATCGGTGCCGCGCAACCACCTAAAAATAATTTATTGCGCGTGGCAGGGAAAAACTGGCAGTTTTTCTTTGAAGAACGCGGCATTAGTTTGCAAGAAATCCACAATGCTAAACTCACTAAAACAAGCCAAATTGACACCGCACTTAGCTACAAAGTCAATCCGACTTATCCTGCCGTGGTGAAACATCATAAATACCCGCGTGAAATTGACGCCTTTGCCAGTGAAGGGTTCTTGCAATTCTTTTTTGAAGATAATCCGAACGGGAGTTTCAATGTGTACATTTTAGATGAGCTCAATCGCATTGAGATTTATCGTAACTGTGATGGCACAAAAGAGAAAAAAATTCACGAAATTAACCGAATTTATCAAGCGTCAGGGTTGGATGAAAATAACAATCCGTATAAAATCGTGCAACGTGATTTCAATTATCCACAATTTTACCAGCTATTAACGACAAAAGACGGGATGACTATCGTGCCGTTTCATAGTCGCCTAGCCTTATCTTAAGGGGGTCACATGACTGATAAATTAAAAGTATTAATTATTGACGATCATCCGTTAATGCGTCGAGGCATCAAACAACTTGTTGAATTGGAAGAGGGTTTTGAAGTCGTCGGTGGTGCAGGGAACGGCAGCGAAGGCATTAGCTTGGCATTACAAACGTCACCGGATCTCATTATTTTAGATCTGAATATGAAAGGGTTGTCCGGTTTGGATACACTAAAAGCGTTAAGATCGGAAGGCGTGGATGCCCGTATTGTGATCTTAACGGTATCTGATGCGAGAAGTGATATTTTCACCTTAATTGATGCCGGTGCGGATGGCTATTTACTCAAAGACACCGAGCCGGATACCCTGCTTTCCCAACTTAAACGCATTGCACAAGGGGAAGTGATTTTAAGTGATTCCATTAAAGATTTACTGATTGAACGCCAATCTTCTCAAGAGCCGATTTATTCTTTAACGGATCGTGAAATGGATGTGTTGCGTTTAATTGCCACTGGACTTTCCAACAAACAAATTGCCGGTCAATTATTTATTTCGGAAGAAACCGTTAAAGTACATATCCGCAATTTGTTGCGTAAACTGAACGTACATTCACGCGTTGCCGCCACCGTGTTATATTTTAAACACCAAAACGGATAACGTTTTTTCCTTTCTGCAATAGCCGGTTTCTTCCGGCTATTTTTTTCTGTTTTTTCATCGTTGCCGGATTCCGGAAATTTTTTAAAAATCCACCGCACTTTACATTGCAGGGCTATGGTCTAAACGGTTACACTACAAGCCTTTAATTTTGGGGTAAGTATGAAGCAACTGAGTAGCAATATCACGACATGGCGCCTGTGTGCGCTTCTTTCTTTCGGCTTGTTTGGATCTACCGCTGCTTGGGCGGAAAATCCGGTGGAATTACGCATTGAAGGCGTTAAAAATCATGCCTTGGATGAAAATATTCGACTTCATCTCAATGCCATTGAAAAATATGATACGACGGATATTGCACGCTATCAGGATGTGGTCAGCGCTGCGATTGATAAGGGATTACGCGCCTTAGGCTACTACGATTCGACGATTCGGTTTGAGCTGAAACCCCGCGAAGGCAAAGCGCCTTTGCTTATTGCGCATGTGTCACCGGGAGAACCGGTGAAACTTGCCGGAACCGAGGTCATGATTCGCGGTGATGCCAAACAGGATCCGTTCTTTCTCAAGCTAAAGACCCAACTACCGAAAGTTGGCACCGTGCTGAATCATGAGGTGTATGAGGACTATAAAAGTCAACTACAGCAACTGGCGCTCACCCGTGGTTATTTTGATGCGGCATTTGAGCTTTCTCGCTTGGAAGTGATGAAATCCACTCATGAGGCATGGTGGAAACTCGCCTTTAATAGCCAAAAACGTTACCGCTATGGAAAAATTAACTTTCTGCACGCCCAAATTCGTGAAGAATTTTTGCGCAATATGCTTAATATTAAACCCGGTGAACCTTATTTATTAAGCGATCTTTCTACGCTAAACAATAACTATTCTTCGAGTAATTGGTTTAGCTCCGTGTTATTACAGCCGCATCTTAATGAAGAAAGCAAATCGGTGGATTTAGATGTGTTACTGTATCCGCGTAAGAAAAATATTATGAGCGTCGGGATAGGCTATTCCACCGATGTTGGCCCTCGTTTACAATGGAGTTGGACCAAACCTTGGATTAATGATCGCGGGCACAGTATCCGCAGCAATCTGTATCTTTCTTCTCCTAAACAAACCCTTGAATTAACCTATAAACAGCCATTGTTAAAAAACCCGCTGAATTATTACTATGAATATTCGGCAGGTTTTGAGCGTGAAAATAAAAACGACACTCAAACCACCGCCACGACGGTTGCCGCCTTGCGTTATTGGAATCACCCGACTGGCTGGCAATATTCGCTCGGTTTGCGGATGCGCCATGATTCCTTTACGCAAGCGGATATTTCCGACAGCACGCTATTACTCTATCCAACAGCCTCCTTAAGCCGTACCCGTTTACGCGGTGGGGCTTTTCCTGATTGGGGTGATTCGCAACGCATTACGACAGATTTCGGACGTAAACTGTGGCTATCGGATGTGAATTTCTGGAAAATTCAAGGCTCTACCGCGTGGATTCGCACCTATGCGCAAAATCACCGTTTTCTGACCCGTTTGGATGTGGGCATATTGAATACTGCCAATATTCACCGCCTTCCTCCTGCCTTACGTTTTTTTGCCGGTGGCGATCGTAGTGTACGTGGTTACGGATACAAAAAAATCTCACCGAAAGATCACAATGGCAAACTTATCGGCGGTTCACGCTTGCTGACCGGTACGCTGGAATATCAATATCAGGTTTATCCGAATTGGTGGTTGGCGACCTTTGTGGATAGCGGATTAGCAGCCAATACGTTTGATCCGGACGAATTACGCTATGGCACCGGCGTTGGCGTGCGATGGGCATCGCCTGTGGGCGCGATTAAATTCGATATTGCCACACCGGTACATGACAAAGACAACAGCAAAAATATTCAATTTTATATCGGGCTTGGCGCCGAAATATAGACAGCCAAACGGATACCATAATGACAGAACACAAGGAACAAGCGCCTGAAGCGCCTAAACCCCAAAAACAGAAAAAATCCTTTTGGTGTCGCATTGGATGCGTATCAAGTGCGGTCATTTTTTTGCCTGTTTTTTCACTGCTCGGGCTACTCGCGACCCAAAGCGGACAGCATAAACTCATCCAATGGACAGATGCCTTGCTTGATGAACTTTCGATTGGGCAAATCGAAGGAAACTTAAGCGATGGATTGGTGCTAAAAAACCTTCGCTTCCAAACAGCCGGAGTCGATACACAAGTGGCGGAAGCCCGTCTGCAACTGCAATTAAGTTGTTTATGGCGGGCAGATATTTGCATTGACGACATTCGCTTGCAACAGCCTTCCATTCAAATTGATACGGCATTATTGCCGCCTTCCGAAGATGAACCGGACACCGACAACGCACCTATGAAGCGGATTCAACTGCCTATCGGGATAGACATTCATCAGGTCGCCGTTCATGATCTGAGCCTCATCATTGATCAGCAGAAAATGACGTTGGGCACTTTTCAAACGGCTGCGTCTCTCAATAATGAAAGCGGTTTAACGTTAGCACCCACAACAATTCAGGATTTTGTCTTTATCCATGAAATGAGTGATGCCTCGGAAGATGAGCCTCAGCCGCAAGCCACGCCCAATAACCCGATTGATTGGGCGGCATTAGAACAAACGCTTAGCCAACCGCTTCTCGCTGATTTAGGGCAACAAATCGAACTGCCTTTTGATATGCATATTCAAGGCATTCACGGCACAAACTGGCAATACCAAGCCATTAACACAAAAGGTGAAAGCGAATTCGAGGTTAAAGTCAGTTCTGCCGATTTGTTGGCGGATGCCACCGGGGATAACGTGCAATTACAGACATTGTCGGTGACAAGTTCACTTGGCGAAGTGCAAGCCAAAGGGCAAATCCAGCTGCAAGCCGATTTTCCGCTCCAACTGAATATCAACGCCGATTTAAACGCCTTAAAACAGAAAGAGACGGTGCTGCTGCCGGCAACAAAAGCGAATTTAACGCTGTCAGGAACGCTAAAAAAACAGACCGCACTTTTATTACAAACACAAGGTGCAATCGATGCCGAGCTCAAGGCTGAAGCCCAGTTGACCGCGCCGAAAACACCATTAAACATCAAATTAGCCGTCGCCCGAGGTCAATATCCTTTTGACGGCAATGATCCGTTAAGCATAAAAGACGTTAATTTAACGATTAACGGCGATATATTGACCTCTCAAATTCAGTTAAACGGCGCTGTCAGCGGCATGGGCATTCCTGCCAATAGTCTTGATTTACAGGCGATCGGTCATTTATCCAACATTGAAATACACCAGTTGAAACTTAACGCCTTAGAGGGGTCAGCCGAACTGAAAGGCGATGTGAATTGGCGTGACGGGGTGGAATGGAATAGCCATTTGCAGTTAGCCAAAATGAATCTTGGTCGTTATTTATCCGCCTTTCCTGCGGTTTTATCGGGCGAGTTAAGCTCACAAGGTCAGGTTAATCAAAAAGGTTGGCAAGTGGCGGTGCCGCAAGTGGATATTCAAGGCACCTTGGCACAACATTCTCTTGCGTTGCAGGGCGGTTTAACGGCCGGTGACCAACAGGGGGTAACGATTCCGCAGTTGGTGCTGACTTATGGGGAAAATAAGATCTATGCGCAAGGTTCGATGGGTAAACAATCGGATTTCACCTTAAACATTCACGCACCGAATTTGCGTGGGTTATGGGCGGATTTATCTGCGAGTCTCGTTGGTCAAATAAAATTAAACGGCGATGTCATGCGCCCACGGGTCGATGTGGATCTCACAGCTAACCACGTGGCTTTTCAGCAAATGCATTTAAATCAAGCGGTGATAAAAGGTCAAATTAACGGCGAAGAACGTGTAAAAGGCGAACTGGATATTCACCTTAACGGTTTTCATTATAACGATATTAGTATTAACCAGCTGAAACTTGCTGCCTCGGGCGATGAGCAAAAACACGTGCTACACCTGACTTCTGATGGCAAGCCGGTGGCGGCAAACCTGAATTTAACCGGTAATTTCGACCGCACTTTAGCGCGTTGGCAAGGCACGTTAAGCCAAGCCATGATTAAATCGGAATTTGGTAATATCCAAACCAACCAAAACGTGGCGATAACCTTTGATAATAAAACGGCGGAGACGACAATTTCCGCCCATTGTTGGATGCATAGCAACACGGATCTCTGTTTTCCACAGACGTTCAAGGTAGGGGCGAATGGCGATGTGCCGTTTGAAATTAAACGTTTTGACTTCGCTTTAGTGAATAAAATCTTGGCGCAGGAAATGCTCACCGGCAATCTGAGCGGCAAGGGGCATGTGGCTTGGTTTAGTGATAAACCGATGTTGGCGGAACTGCAAGTGAAAGGCAATCGTCTTTCTCTGACGCAAAAGTTGGATAATCGCACGATCAAATTGGATTTTCCGCAAATCAGCCTCAACGGAAATTTAGCCAATAATAATTTGGCGCTTAAATCGGAAGTGAACATTCACAATCAAGGCAAAATCAGCACCGATTTAACCTTACAGGATATTGCTAACGCACGTAAACTTGGTGGAACTTTTCATATTCACAACTTAAATTTAAGTCTTGCCAATCAATTGTTAGCTAACGATGAAAAGGTTGACGGCGAACTCAAGGCGAATCTGACATTAGGCGGTAACCTGAATGCGCCAACCTTAAATGGAAGCGTGAATTTAAATAAACTTACCGCCAAAATGCGTTCTTTGCCGTTTGATATTAAAGAGGGTGAACTGGCATTACACTTTGCCGGCACGAGCTCTACTTTAAAAGGTTACTTACAAACGGCCGACAGCCGACTCAATCTTAGCGGAGATGCCAACTGGAAAAATATCAACGATTGGCGCACCCATTTACGTGCTCAAGCGGAGCAATTTAAGGTGAATATTCCGTCTATGGCGAGCTTAAAAATCAGCCCGGATGTGGAAATCAGCGCCTCACCGAAATTATTGTCCTTGTCCGGTAATGTGGATATTCCATGGGCGAGAATTGCGATTGAGTCCTTGCCGGACAGTGCTGTAGAAGTGAGTGCCGATGAGGTTATTTTAGATGGAAAAGCCGCAGAGGCCTTGCCAAAAACGATCCCATCGGAAACACGAGGCGGGATGGAAATCCGATCAGATCTTAAAATTAAAATCGGTGATGATGTCCGTTTAAATGCTTACGGATTGAATACGAATTTGCACGGTTTACTCTCCGTGAGGCAAGAACGCGGCAATTTGGGATTGTATGGCGAAGTGAATTTGAAAAACGGTCGCTATGCCTCTTTTGGTCAAGACTTATTGATTCGTAAAGGATTAATCAGTTTCGTGGGACAGCCGTCACAACCGTCTTTAAACATTGAAGCCATTCGCAACCCGGAAGCGATGGAAGACAGCCATGTGACCGCCGGGGTGAAAGTCACCGGTATTGCTAGCGCGCCAAGCGTGACGATTTTTGCTGAACCGGGTATGCCGCAAGATCAGGCACTTTCTTATATTTTGACCGGTCGTTCATTAGAAAACAGCAGTGATTCGACATCCAGCGGTTCTGTCGGTGCCGCTTTGTTAGGCATGGGATTGGCAAAAACAGGCAAGGTGGTCGGTGGTATCGGAAAAGCATTTGGGATCAATGATTTGAACCTCGGCACGCAAGGTGTAGGCGACAGCTCAAAAGTGGTGGTGAGCGGCAGCATTACGCCACGTTTACAAGTGAAATACGGCGTTGGACTCTTTGACGGCTTAGCCGAAGTGACATTGCGTTATCGCTTGTTACCACAACTTTATGTACAATCCGTGTCAGGTGTCAATCAGGCCTTTGACTTCCTCTATCAATTTGAATTTTAGCCAATAACGATTTCCCGAATTATGAATAACGAAAACTTACTGAGCAAAGCCGGTGAACTGCACGCACGACGAGGCGAGGTACGCGAAATTGCCGCGATTGATCTCGGTTCCAACAGCTTTCATATGATCGTTGCCCGCATTGTCAACGGCACATTGCAAGTGTTATCGCGATTGAAACAAAAAGTGCAATTAGCGGAAGGCTTGGATGAAAATCAAGTGTTAAGCCAAGCGGCGATTGAACGCGGGGTAAATTGCTTGGCATTGTTTGCCGAACGTTTGCAAGGGTTCCCGGCGGAGAATGTCAGCGTGGTTGGCACTTACACGCTACGCCGTGCCATTAATAACGAAGAATTTTTACGTCAAGCCGCTACCGTTTTTCCTTATCCGATTAACATCATCAGTGGCAAAACCGAAGCTAAAACTATTTATGCCGGTGTTTGCCACACCCAACCGGAAATGGGGCGAAAATTTGTCATTGATATTGGTGGCGGATCCACTGAGATGATTATCGGCGATAATTTCACCCCTTTAATTTATGAAAGCCGTCACATGGGCTGTGTCAGTTTTGCCAAAAAATTCTTCCCGAATGGCGAAATTTCCGAAGAAAGTTTCCGTTTAGCTAAACAAAGTGCGGTGAATAAAATCGAAGATTTGGCATGGGAATATCGCAACTTGGGTTGGCAGTCGGTGCTCGGTTCATCGGGGACGATTAAAACCGTGCATCAAGTAATCAGTGAAAATATCGATTCGGACGGTATTATCACCGCAGAACGGTTGGATCACCTTATTCAACAAACCTTGCCGTTTTCTCATTTTAACGAACTGAAATTTCATGGCTTAAACCCTGATCGTGCCGATGTGTTTGTTCCCGGATTGGCGATTTTAAAAGCGATATTTGAAAATTTCCAAATCGAAAAAATGCGTTATTCCGATGGTGCATTGCGTGAAGGCGTGATGTATAGCTTGGAAAAAAATTTTCAGGTCAATAACATTCGTGAGCGCACCGCGTTAGGCTTGGCGGAACAATTTAATATCGACCAAGCCCAGGCGGAGCGGGTGTATCAAACGGCGGCATTGTTATTCGGACAATATTCATGTTGGCAAAATCCGGAACTGATTGACGACATGCAAGATGTTCTGTTTTGGGCGGCACGCTTGCATGAGGTGGGCATTGTGATCAATCACAAGAACCTGCAAAAACACTCTGCGTATATTTTATATAACACCGAATTACCGGGTTATGACAACGAACAGCATCGTCTTCTCTCCACCTTGGTACGTTACCATATGGGGAATTTTAAATTACCAGAAATGTTCAAATTCGCCCGTTATCAGGAACAAGATGTGTTGGCGTTAATTCGGATTTTACGTTTAGCTATCATTCTAAATCGTTCCCGCCAAGCTACAGAAAAGACGGAAGAAATCACCTTAAAAATCGACCGCACTTTACATCATTGGACGCTGCAATTCTCAGAGGATTACTTACAACATAATCCATTAATCAAAAATGAACTGCTACTTGAAAATCGCTTTTTGCAAGGATTAGGGTTTGGCTTGACGATCCTCAACACGCATTAATCCGGTTACCTATCCCGAAAACAGGCCGAATGCAGAAGAAAGCATATCGGCCTCTTTTGTATGAAGGCATTTTTCTGCTTAACGTCTTCCGCCTGAAAGAGCAGGACAAAACCTAAAAATCTGCTATACTGCCCGCCGAGTTTTTACTCAATTCTTTTATGAAAATTAACCACTCGCTATGATTAGCTTTGGAGGACAATAAATTGAAAAATTTGTTTGCAAAAACGCTTAAAACCCTCGGCTTGACGCTGACTCTCCTTTCCACCACCGCCTTTGCGCAAGAAAAACTGTATGTTTACAACTGGACCGATTACGTCCCTTCCAGTCTCGTTGCTGAATTTACCAAAGAAACCGGTATTGAAGTGATTTATTCTACCTTTGAAAGCAACGAAGAAATGTATGCCAAACTCAAACTGATTTCTGACAATGCCGGTTATGACTTGGTGTTTCCGTCCAGCTATTATGTGAACAAAATGGCGAAAGACGGTATGTTGCAAAAGCTCGATCACAGTAAGTTAAGCAATTTCAAACAAATTCCGGACAATTTATTGCATAAAGACTTCGATCCGAACAACGAGTATTCCTTGCCTTATGTTTACGGCTTAACGGGATTGGCGGTGAATTCCGAAGATATTGACCCGAGCAAAATCACCAGCTGGGCGGATTTATGGAATCCTGAATACAAAGGCAAAGTGTTGCTGACCAGTGATGCGCGTGAAGTGTTTCATATTGCGTTGTTGTTAGACGGCAAATCGCCGAATACCACCAATGAAGAAGAGATTAAGGCAGCTTATGAACGTTTGGTGAAACTGCTGCCAAATGTGGCGGTGTTTAACTCCGATTCGCCGGAATTGCCTTACGTGCAAGGCGAGGTGTCATTAGGCATGATTTGGAACGGTTCCGCTTATTTAGCGCATAAAGAAAACGACAAAATTGTTTTTGTATATCCGAAAGAAGGCGCGATTTTCTGGATGGATAACTACGCGATTCCAAAAAGCGCAAAAAATGTGGAAAATGCCTATAAATTCATTGACTTCCTATTACGTCCTGAAAATGCCAAAGTGGTGTTGGAACGATTGGGTTATTCCATGCCAAATAATGGCGTGAAAGCCTTGTTAGAACCGGCTATGGCGGAAAATCCAACGCTCTTCCCACCGGCTGAAGAAGTGGAAAAAGGCATTATCCAAAGCGATGTGGGCGAAGCTGTCGATATTTATGAAAAATATTGGAGCAAATTGAAAACCCACTAATCGCTTCACACCAAGTGCGGTCAAAATTCACGGTAAATTTTGACCGCACTTTTTTCTTATAGCCAGCCAAAGTCTGGCTATCTGTTGCATGAATAATTAACCTCAATGCGCAATTCATGATTTCGTACGTAGCGTGCAACTTGTTGCACGAATGATTAACCTCAATGCGTAATTCATGATTTCATGCGTAGCGTGCAACTTGTTGCACGAATGATGAACCTCGATGTGTAATTCACGATTTTGTGCGTAGCGTGCAACTTGTTGCACGAATGATTAACCTCAATGCGTAATTTATGATTTCATGCGTAGCGTGCATCTTGATGCACGAATGATGAACCTCGATGTGTAATTCACGATTTCGTGCGTAGCGTGCAACTTGTTGCACGAAGGATTAAACCTCAATGCGTAATTTATGATTTCATG